>JBAVSO010000174.1:0-25265 GCA_049695635.1 Candidatus Cybelea sp.
ATTGTGCCGGGTAGTTCCCTAGCGGGACTTAGCGATTTTCGAGCAACACAGGACGTGTTCTTCAAAACTTCGTTTTCGAGAAAATCGCGTACGAGCGACCGGACGGAACTACCCGGCACAATCGGCACTAGCTAAAAATGCTGTGCTATGTAGTCAATCCAGTAGTGGAAGACGTCGCCGACTCGCACGGGGTCGTTGGGGAAGTGTCCTGAGATAGGCCAGACGCGAAGCGTCGCGTCTTTATGATTGTCGCGCAGCGCGCGCCAGTACATTGACGACGTTGCGAACGGGTCGCGATTGTCGCCGACGTCCGAGAGGATCAGCACCGGCGTCGTAACGTCGGCAGCATACGAGATCGCCGAGACTTTCCGCCACTCGGGCGCATTGCGACCGACAAACGGCGAACCGTGCAAGAGGTCGACGTCCGCGAGGCTGTCGTCGGCGGTGCCGTAGTCGGTGATCCAATCGTTGACCGAGGCGCCCGACACCGCCGCCTTCCAGATATGATACTTCGAGATCATCCAAGCGGTCATGATTCCGCCGTACGACCATCCGCTGACGGCGATCCGCGAATCGTCGACGATTCCGCGCGCGCGCACGGCGTCAATGGCCGCCATGATGTCTTTACCGGGCCCGGCTTCGGGATCGTAAAGAATCGCTCGCTGATATTTTAGGCCGAGGTTGGGACTTCCGCGATAGTTCGGGCGCAGAACGAGCCAGCCGCGTGCCGCCATCGCTTGCGCCCAGAAATCGAACTCGAGCATGGACGGATCGTCGGGTCCGCCGTGAATGTATACGACCAGCGGATACTTTCGACCGGCAGAATAACCCGGTGGGAGATAGAGGACGCCGTCGCCCGTCACGCCGGTGCTCGTCGGGAACGTAATACGCTCCGCCCTCGCCCAACCGAAATTCGCCGAGGGCGCGTTGAAATCGGTCAACTTTGTCACGCCGGCACCGGGCGAGAGTTTGAAAAGCTCCGGCGGTTGCGCGGTGGACGTTGCCACAAAAACCAGCGTGCCGTCAACGCCGAGCGCGTCACCCAGTGCCGGAGCAGACGCGCCGCCCGTCGTCGTCAAGGGAGTGCCCGGCACGAGGTTCCCAACGTCAATGCGCTCGTACGCGCCATGGAGCGGAACTCGATAGAGCGCGTTGGTGGTGCGATCGGGGGCGGTCACGATGAGGCTGTTCGAATCGGCCGACCAGACGAAGTCGCTGAGCGGACGATCGAGGGCGCCGGAGAGCCGCGATCCGGCTCCGCCCGCCGGAGTCGTCACATAAAGTTCGCTGAGATTTACTTGCGGGTCGCCGTTCGAATAGAGATACGCGACGTGCGTGCCGTCCGGCGAGAAACGTGGCGTCCCTTCCCACATCGCGCGCCCGGTCAGCGCGCGAACCTTCTTGCTCGCGACGTCGACTACGGCGACCTGCGAGTAGCTCTCGTCATTGAGGATCGCATTGCGACAGAGCGTGAACGCAATCGTCTTGCCGTCGGGCGACCACGAAAGGGTCGAACCGTCACCAACGCTCTGCGGGCCGGAGGTCAGTTGCGTCGTCACGCCGTCACCGAGCGAAAGGGTGAAGAGATGGACGGGTTGTGGCGATTCATGCGCGGTGATCGGCTCGGTCGTGAAGACGAAGCTGTCTCGAAATCGGTCGGGGCCCGAGCGCTGCGGCTCCGGATCGCCCGCGGCGTATGCGAAGCCGCGACCGTCGGGACGCCATGAATATTCCTGGACGTCTGCGCTCTCGTCGGTTACCGCCTGCGCTACGCCTCCGTCTGCCGGCATGACGAAGACCGCGGTGTGCGTCGCGTTACCGGCGCGTTCGTCCGCGAGAAAGGCGAGCTGCTTGCCCTCAGGCGAGAAGGCCGGCTCTGAGACACCTTCGCGGTTCGTGACGATTTCGCGCGCCGTACCGTCGCTGAGATCAACGAGCACGAGCTCGCTGTTGCGTTTGTCTTCATCCCACTGGGGACGTGAGACCACCAGTGCCGCATGCTTCCCGTCGGCGGCAATCGCGGGCGATTGAAGCGTTACGAGTTGCCTGTAATCGTCCTCGCTGACCCGCGGCAGCGACGTTGCTCCGGCGGATGACCACGCAAGGCCGAAGACCAGCGCCAGGCCGCTGCCGTAAAGCAGCCTCATTTTTGAAAGTGCGTAGCGATGTAATCAATCCAGTAGTGATAGACGTCGGCGGCGCGGACGGGGTCGTGCGGGAAGTGTCCGTTGACCGGCCAAACGCGGAGCGTCGCATCCTTATGGTTGTCGCGCAGCGCTCGCCAGTACATGGACGAGGTCGCGAAGCTGTCGCGATTATCGCCGACGTCCGAAAGGATCAGCACCGGCGTCGTCACCGCGGCGACGTACGAGATGGCGGAGTCGCGGCGCCACTCGGCGGCGTTGGTGCCCACGAACGGTGAGCCGTGGAAGAGGTCCGTGTCGGAAAGGCTGTCGTCGGCGGTGCCGTAGTCCGTGATCCAATCGTTAACCGAAGCGCCCGATACGGCGGCGCTCCAAATGTGATACTTCGAAATCATCCACGCGGTCATGATTCCGCCGTACGACCATCCGCTGACGGCGATTCGCGAATGGTCGACGATTCCGCGGGCGCGGATCGAGTTCACGGCGGCCATGATGTCTTTGCCGGGGCCCTCTTCGGGGTCGTAGAGCACGGCGCGCTGGTATGCAAGCCCAAGATCGTCGCTTCCGCGATAGTTCGGCTGTAGCACGAGCCAGCCCCGTGCTGCCATCACTTGCGCCCAAAAACTAAACGCGAGCGTCGAAGACGAGGTTGGACCTCCGTGAATAAGCACGACGAGCGGATATTTTTTGCCGGATGAAAGCCCCGGCGGAAGATAGAGCACGCCATCGGCCGCAACTCCGGCCGGCGTTCGAAACGTGATGCGTTGCGCGGAGGCCAAATCGAGGCTCGCGATCCCGGCGTTAAAGTCGGTCAGCTTTTTGGTCACACCGTCGGCGGAGCGCAAGAACAGCTCGGGCGGCTGTTTCACCGCGCTTCCTACAAAAACGAGCGAGCCGTCGGGTCCGATTGCCTCGGCCAAGACGGACTGGACGTTGTAGCCGCCGGTATCGAGCCGCTCCGCTCGTCCGATCAGTGAAACGCGATAGAGCGCGATTGACGCGCGATCGGGTGTGACGAGAAAAAGACTCTTTGAATCGGCGGTCCACGCCGCATTGGCGACGGGACGATCGATCGACGCGGAGACTGGGCTGCCGGCACCGCCTTGCGCCGTCGTGACGCAAACCTCGGCAAGATGGATCTGCGGGTCACCGTTCGAGCACGTGTACGCGAGGTGCGCTCCATCGGGCGAGAATCTCGGGTCGGCCTCCCACGCCTTTTTACCGGTGACGGCCCGAACGGCGCGTGTCGCGACGTCAACCAGCGCGACTTGCGAATAGCTTTCGTCGTTCAAGATGGCGTTGGGAACGAGCGTGAAGGCAATCGTCTTTCCGTCGGGAGCCCACGACAAGGTCGATTCCGCCTCGCCCGACGCGACGCTTTGCGGCCCGGACGTGAGTTGAGTCGGCGCACCGCCTTCTAGCGTAATCGTGAAGAGATGCACCGGCTTGGGCAATTCCCGGGCAACGATCGGCTCGGTGGTGAAGATGAAGCTGTCGCGGAAGCGGTCGGAACCTGCGAGTTGCGGATCGGGATCGGCGGCGGCGTATGCAAACGTGCGTCCATCGGGACTCCACGCGAACTGTTCGACGTCAGCTTTGCCGTTGGTCACCTGACGAGTGACGCCTCCCGCGGCCGGCATGACGAAGAGTTGCGTATGCGGGTCTTTCGGGGCGCCGTCGTCGGCGAGGAACGCGATTTGCGTTCCATCGGGTGAGAAGGCTGCATCCGAGAGACCATCGCGATGGGATAGCAGCGTTTGCTGTGCGCCGGTCGTCAGGTCCACCGTGACGAGATCCGTCGAGCGCTTATCGTCGTTCCAAAGAATCCGTGTGATCTTCACGATGGCTTGTTTGCCGTCGGGCGAAATCGCGGGCGAATCGAGACTAATGAGACGTTGATAGTCGGACTCGTCGATCAGATTGCTGGGAACTGCGCCCGTAAGGCTCCACGGCAGGCTCAATACTAAAAGGAACGCGCAGCAACGGCCGAACATCGGTTTACGAATCCTGGCTCGAACGAATCGCTGCCAACGGAACCGCGATGACGCTCCCCGAGTCGCTGCCGATGATGAGCGTCCTGCCGACGACGATCGGCGATCCGACGTTGAAGGGCGTATGCATATTTTTGACTCCTATGACGCGGCCCGTCTTTGCATCGAGGGCCCAAAGATAGCCGCCGAGATCACCAAAGTAGACGATTCCACCGACCTCGACGATGCCTCCCTTCACCGCGCCGCGCGTCCGCATCTCCCAGACGAGCGTACCGCTCGTCGCGTCGAGCGCGTGCATCCACGGCGCGATTGCACTGCCGAGATAGAGCAGACCGCCGGACAGTAACGGGATCGCTGCTTCGTTACGGATCGGCAGCGAACCGCTCTCGAGCGCAACGTCCCAGAGCGGAGCGCCGTCATCAACGCGAAGCGCGTAGACGCGCTGGGCGGTGAGATTGCCGATTACCGTCGACGTGTCGGGCCAAACCGGTGAAACGTAATCGCAGTAGATTCGGTCACCGTCGCTAACGGGCGGACAGTCGCCGATGCCCGAGGCTCCTTTTGAGAAGGCGCTGCGCCAGACGACGCCTCCGCCGTCGGCGTGCAGACGCCAGACGGCGTTGCTTCCTACGCCGCTCGTTACGAAATCGCCCCGGCCGACGGGCAATACCGCCGTCATCGAGGCCATCGAGCCGAGCCAACGGGCGTAGCGTTTCTTCCCAGTCGCCGGATCCAAGCCGTTGATGTATCCTGCGCCATCGTGATTCACCAGAATGCCGTCAATGATCGCGGGAGTCGGCATCGCCGACCCGCTCAGCGGAGTCTGCCACCGCATCTCGCCGCTGGAACGGTCGAAGGCGATCAGAGCGCTTGGCCCTTGACCGACCATAACCGGCTCGGAGGGGGAAGAGGTCCGGCTGGTCGGATCGCCCTCGCCGACAATCACGACGTCGTCGTACACGAGCGGATCGCTCATGAGCGGATTCGGAACGTGCGCTTTCCAGAGCACCTGACCGCTCGTGACATCAATCGCGTAGAGCGAGCCATCGTTATTTCCCACGTAAAGCGTTCCGTCCATGATGGTCGGGCTCGCCGAAATTTGACCACCGGTTTCAATCCGCCACGCGGCTTCGAGCCTGCCCCCAACGACCGCGTTGTTCTGGGGGCCCATGCGGAACTGCGTCAAAGCCGGAGCGACGGTCGCCATCATCACAGCGAGAAAGCCGGCCAGCGTTGTCATGGGATACACTTCGACTAGAGCGTTAGCTCCATCCCGTCATACGCGACCTCGCCGCCGAACTCACGCACGCTCGCGAGTGCGGGCGAGCACGGGTCTAGCATCGGATTCGAGTTGTTGAGGTGGGTGAAAACCACTCGCGTGCCCGTGCCTCGAAGGCGGGCGAGAGTTCCGTTAGAGCCACCGACCGGTTGGTGGCCGAGGTCGCGCGCGTGCTTGGGGAGCAGGTTCGCGTCAATGAGCTCGTCGTCGTCATAGAACGACCCGTCCAAGAACGCGACGGCAGCGCGTTCTATTGCGTCGTGGAGCGGATCGTCGATCGCGCTGAAGACCGGTGCGAAGAGCAAGCCCCTTGCGCTGCCGCGATCGGCGACTTCGAAGGCGACGACGGCCCCGCGAGTGGTGCGTCGGTCGTCGTAACCGGGGGTCGTTCCTGGGACTGCTAGAGCCCGAACGCGCAGATCGTTGCCGACAATATCGTCGCCGTCTTGGGCAACGCACGGTGAGTCGAGTTGGACTTCGAGCCAGCGATGCGGCGATCTCGCAAATGGCGCGAATGCCGGTTGCGCGAGCGCGATCTCGCGGACGACTGCGCTCGACCTCACCAAAAAGCCCGCCGCGCCGCGTTGGCGGAGAACGGCCAATCCGCCGATGTGATCGACGTTCGCATCGGTAAAGAGCATCGCGGCGATCGGCGTGCCGCGCGGATGCGAAGGGTGCAACGGCGCAAACGCTTCGATTTGTTCTGCAACGTCGGGAGAACAGTTGAGGAGCAGCCACCGTCTGCCGTCCGCGCTAACGGCAAGGCTCGACTGCGTGCGGCGCGGCGCGCGTCCCAGTCGCGCGGCTTGGCAGTTCATGCAGGCGCAGTTCCATTGCGGCACGCCGCCGCCGGCGGCGGAACCCAGAACGCGAACTATCACGCGCGGCGATAGACCGGTTCGATATCCTCCGCTCCTTCGCGCAGCGCGGTGACGATTGCATGATCGGGGCTGAGCGAACAGGCGGGGTCAGTCACGCCCGCGTCGCCCGCGAGCAGAAAGGCTTGGCAACGGCAGCCTCCCCAGTCGAGCTCGCGGCGCTCGCAAGAACGGCAGGGCTCGGGCATCCAGCTGGTGCCGCGATAACGCGTGAATGCCTCCGAGTCGTGCCAGATCTCGCTGAGGCTGCGATCGCGCACGTTTTCGAAGTGCAACCCGTGGATCGCGGAGGCGGCCGGACATGGAAGAACGCTGCCGATCGGCGTCACCGTCATGAACTCGGTCCCCCAACCGTTCATGCATGGCTTCGGATACTCGCCGAAGTAATCGGGAAGAACGTAGACGATCTCCATGATGCCGCGCAGCCGTTCCCGGGCGGCCGCGACGATCGCTTCGCCGCGGCGAACCTGCTGGAGGGTCGGCATCAGCGCGGTGCGATTGCGATAGGCCCAGCCGTAGAATTGGACGTTTGCCAACTCCAAGCGCTCGATGCCGAAACTCTCGGCGAACGCGATGACGTCGGCGATCTTATCGTGATTGAGCCGGTGAATCACGCAGTTCAGCGTCAAGGCAACGTCACGTTCTCGCACGCGCTTGAGCGCGTCGAGTTTCTTCGCGTGTACCGCCGTACCGGCGATACGGTCCGCGAGTTCGCGTTCGGGGGCTTGAATGCTGATCTGGACGTGATCGAGTCCGTTATCGAGCAATCGGTCGAGCGCCGCATCGTCAAGAAACGTCCCCTGCGTGATGAGGTTCGTGTAGAGGCCTGCTTGCGACGCGGCCCCGACGAGCGTCGCAAGGTCTCGTCGCAGCGTCGGCTCGCCGCCGGAGAAATGTGCCTGAACCACGCCCAGGCCGGCCGCATCGCTCAGGACGTTGCACCACTGCTGCGTCGTCAGCTCGTCGCGATACTTATCGAACGAGAGCGGGTTGTAGCAGTAAGGACACTGTAAGTTGCAGCGATACGTCAGCTCGCAGAGAAGCGACAGCGGTCTCATCTTGAGCCATCCCCCGCGGAGTCGAAGGACCGCAGGAACCCGCGCTCCGCGAGCCGGTCGAAGAGTTCGTCAAGGTCCTCTCGCGCGCGCTCGGGCAGGACGTCGAACTGCTCGGCGACCTCGGCGACGATCTCCGCGAGCGTTCGTTTGCCGTCAACGAGCTCCAAAGCGACGGCCGCGGGACGATTGAGAACGAGCGCGGCCTCGGGAACGAGAAGCATCGCGCCTCCGTCAGGCTCGTGGCGGAGCTTGACGCCCTTGCCGAATCGCAGCCGAGCCTGCGCGTTCATTTGAAGACGCCGCACGCCAGCGCCGTCGCGTCGAGGATGCACCAAAGCACGTCGCACTTGAAGCGTAACGCCTCGACACAACGCTCTTCGATCTCGGGCGTCGTTGCCTCTTGCAGCACCCACGCCAGCGCGGATCCGGCATCGCGCTTCGCCAAAACGATTCGCCGATCGAAATAGGCGAGGCCGGCGGGATCTATCCATGGATATTTTTCGACGATCGCGGCGACGCGCCGCTCCATCACCGGCGGCCCGAAGAGTTCCGTGAGCGAGGATGCCACCGCCTCGATCCATGGCCGCGTGCGCGCAAACGTTACGTACGCGTCAACTGCAAAACGCGTTCCCGGCGCAACGCCTCGCTCGGAACGCACGTATTCCTCGTCGAGTCCTACCGCCCGCGCCAATGCGAGCCACGAAGCCGTTCCGCCCTCGTTGCCGTCCTTACCGTCGTGATCGATAATGCGTGTAATCCATTCCCGCCGATGCTCCGCCGTCGGCAGGTTAGCGAGAATCGCCGCATCCTTCACCGGTATCTGCTTCTGGTAGTAGTAGCGATTGCCGACCCAGGCTTGCACCGCGGCGCGACCGAGCGTTCCCGCGACGAGCCGCTGGTGGAAGGGATGTTTGTCGTGATAGCGTTCATCGCCGACGGCGCGCAGCCGCGCGACGAGCGCTGATTCCGTGCCGGCTACGTCGGCGCTTTAGGCTTTCGCAATGCGGACGGGCGCCGTAAGGTACGCGGTCACTTCGGCGCCAAGCGGGTGCTCTTGAAAGTCGGGGCGTTCCCAACGCGCGCGTAACTTCTTCATGCGGTACTCCTCAAATGCAGTATTCTTGGGGCATTAACCCCCAACCACCATTATACCCTACGAACGTACGTTCGCATAGGAGAGCCGCCGGCGCATCAGCTCACTGGGTATCCGGATGCGATCGGCCAGCCGGAGAAAGGCGAGCGCCTTCACGTGCCACCAAGTCACGTCGATCTCGAACCACCGCAAGCCGTGACGGGCGGAGAATGGAAAGGCGTGATGGTTGTTGTGCCATCCTTCGCCCCACGAGAGCATCGCGACCCACCAGCAGTTCGTCGAGCGATCGACCGTGCGGTAAGTGCGGTAGCCAAGCGTATGGGCGGCGCTGTTGACCAGCCACGTCGTGTGGTAGCAGAACACCAGCCGGACGAATACACCCCAGACTACCCAGGCCCACCCGCCGATTAGGAAGAGTGCGACGGCGAGAACAAGTTGAAGAGGCAGCGCCAGGTACGACAATACCCGATAGAACCGATCGGCATAGAGGTCGGGAGCGTACCGCTCGATCTCACGCTCGCCCGGGTATGCAACGTTGTGCCGATAGAGCCAATCAACATGTGCCCACTTGAAGCCAAGACCGATGCTATGCGGGTCACCGTCGTGGTCGGCATGAGCGTGATGCTTGCGATGCACGGCGACCCAGCGGATCGGATCGCCCTGCAACGCGAGCGTGCCAAAGACCGCAAAGAGATATTCGAGCGGTTTCTTCAGCCGCAGGCTCCGGTGCGTGAGCACGCGATGATAGCAGAGCGTAACGCCCAAGACGCCGGTGCAGTAGGCGATGACGGCGAACACCGCCAGATCGGAGAGACGGAAGAATGCCGGTAAGAATGCGGCGAGCGCACCGACGTGAATCGCCGCGAGCCCAGCGCCCGTGCCATACCTAGCCAATCGTTCCATGCCGCTCCGTTCGCGCAAAGCTCCTCAAAAGGATGGTGGCGGTTTTGTTCGGGCAAGGAAAAGAGCCTGCCGAGGCAGGCTCTTTTTGATTCCTGGCCGCTTGCCGAGCGGGCCGAGGCTAGTAAGCTCGGCGAGTGGCGAAGCAGTCGCGGCAGTAGACCGGCTTGTCGCCGCGCGGTTGGAACGGTACCTCGGCGACGCCGCCGCATTGGCTGCAAGTCGCTTTGAACATCTCACGCGCGGCGCCGCGGCCCCCGCCGCCGTTGGTAGAGCGTCCGGATTTGCGAGCCGAGCGGCACTCCGTGCAACGGCTGGGCTTGTTCGTAAAGCCCTTCATCGCAAAAAACTCTTGTTCCCCGGCGGTGAATGGAAACTGCCTTCCGCAGTCAACGCAGGTGAGCGTTTCGTCTGTATACATTTAAACGAGCGAATCTCCTAAAATTTGGTGGTAGTCTTGTTCTCCGGATCCGATTCGCTCAGTGCCTTGGAACCGCGCGGGCCTCGAAACCTGGGTAACCCGACTACTATACACCATTCCCGCGTCAGCGTCACGGGAGGACTCGGGGCAACCCGTCCGAACATACGTTCCGAAATCCGGCTGTAACGGACCGGTGGTGGCTCGAATCTGTCGCGTCACCTGGCTAGGGTTTCGCCCACGGCACCAAGGGCGGGGCCGCCAACCACCTAGTCGAGAGGACCTCTATGCCAACCAAGACCAAGATCAAACGCGCCCCGAAGGAGCGGCGCCCCAAGCGCAAGCCGTGCAGTTTCTGTATGGACCGAGCCATCGCCGTCAGCTATCGTGACGTGGGCCGGCTCAAGAAGTTCGTCTCCGAGCGAGGGAAGATCGTTCCGCGGCGGATCTCGGGCAACTGCGCGAAGCATCAGCGCATGTTGACGACCGCGGTCAAGCGCGCTCGACTCATCGCGTTTCTTCCGTTCGGTTCAGAGTAGCGCGAAGGTGAAGCTCGTACTCTACAGCGACGTCAAAGCGCTGGGGAAGCGCGGCGATATCGTCGACGTTGCCGCCGGCTACGCTCGAAACTTCTTGCTGCCGCGCAAGCTTGCCGGCGAGGCCGACAAAGGCGCGCTAGCACAGCTCGATGCGCAACAAAAGGCGCACCAGCGGCGCGAAGCGCAAGAGCTGGCCGACGCGCAGGCCTTAGCGGCGCGGCTCGAGTCGGCGCGCCTCACGATAAAAGCGAAAGCCGGTGGAAACGGAAAGCTATTCGGCGCGGTGACAAATGCCGACGTCGCCGCCGCGATCGCGGGCACGCTCTCGATCGCCATAGACAAACATAAGATCGAGCTCGAAAATCAGATCAAGGCGCTCGGGTCGTACCCGGTCGAGATCAAACTGCACAAGAACGTGACAGCAAGGGCGGCCGTAGAGGTCGTGTCGGCGTAGGTTCCAAGGTGCAAGTCTACGCAACGCGTTTTCGGCGCAAGTTCGGCGTGGACGACGAGCTTAGCCGCTACGTCAGCGCGCTCTACGAAATGCTCGCGTCTGTCCTAGGTCACGACAAACTCGTTCTGCGAGCCGGAAAAGTCAACGCGCTGAAAATGATGCGGTCGCAGAACCTTCCGGATCGGCTTTGCGGTCTGCAGCGGCTCGTTCTCGAGGATCCGACGCTCGACCGGGCGACGACGCGCGCGCAACAACGCAAGGCCCTCGCGGAGATCGAAGAAGCAATGGCCGACGTCATTGCGCAACGCCATGCTGAAGATTCAATCGAGCGGCGCGTAAACGAGAAGATGACCGAGCGCCATCAGGAATACGTGAAGGACCTCAAGCTCGAGGCGCTTCGTGAGACGGGCGGCCCCGAAACGCCGTCATCGCAGGCAAAGCTAGAGGAACTGCAGACGCTTTCGCAGCGAAGCCTTTCCGCGTCGGCGCTCCAACAGCTTCGTCCGCAGGCGCTGCACGAGGTCGTCGGGCAGGAGGCCGCGATCAAAGCCTTGCTGGCCAAGATCAGTTCGCCGTATCCACAGCACACGATTCTCTACGGACCGCCCGGCGTTGGCAAAACGACCGTCGCACGTCTCGTGCTGGAAGTCGCCAAGTTGCGACCGTACACGCCTTTTGCCAAGGATGCGCCCTTCGTCGAAGCGAGCGGACCGACGCTACGCTGGGATCCGCGCGAGACGATCAATCCGCTGCTCGGCAGCGTTCACGACCCGATCTATCAGGGAAGCCGCCGCGAGTTCGCGGAGACCGGGGTCCCCGAACCCAAGCTCGGCCTCGTAACGCGCGCGCACGGCGGCGTCCTCTTCATTGATGAAATCGGCGAAATGGATTCTTCCCTCCAATCGAGATTTCTTAAGGTGCTGGAAGATAAACGCGTAACGTTCGAGTCGTCGTACTACGACGAAAGCGCGCCGAACGTTCCGGAGTATGTCAAGCGGCTCTTTCGAGAGGGTGCGCCGGCCGATTTCATCCTAATCGGTGCGACGACGCGAGAACCGGACGAGATCGACCCTGCGATCCGCTCGCGCTGTGCTGAGATTTTTTTTTCGCCGCTCACGCAGTATCAAATAATCTCGATCGTGCAGGGCGCGGTCAAACGACTCGGCGCGAGAACCGCACGCGGCGTTTCCAAACTAATCGCATCGTACACGATCGAAGGACGCAAGGCGGTCCAAATCGTCGCGGATGCCTATGGGCAAGCGCTGTACCGGCTCCATCCCCGTCGTCACGCGCAGAAGAGCAAGAAGCCCTCGATCGTCGAGGAGGACGTGCGTGCGGTCGTTCAGACGAGCCGGCTCGTGCAGCACACGCTGGTGAAGGGACGCGCGAGGCGTGAAGTCGGCAAGAGCTTCGGACTCGGCGTTTTACGCCATCTCGGCAGCATTATTGAAATCGAGGCGGTCGCCTTTCCCGCCGCGCAAAACGGGAAGGGCACGATCCGTTTCAACGAAACGGCCGGCTCGATGGCCAAGGATTCGGTCTTTAACGCCGCGAGCGTGCTGCGATCCATCACCGGCATTGACATTGCCGAGTTCGATCTCCATATCAACGTCGTCGGCGGGGGAAATATTGACGGTCCGTCGGCAGGTCTTGCCATATTCCTCGCGCTCTACTCGGCTGTAACCAAGACGCCGCTTCCGCAGGACGTTGCCGTTACCGGTGAGCTTTCAATCCAAGGGAAGGTTCGCGCCGTCGGCGGGATCGTTGAGAAGCTCTACGCCGCGCGCCAGGCCGGTATGCGCAGCGTGCTCGTGCCGAGAGAGAACGCACGCGAAGTAGATGCTACGCTGCCGGGTCTCGAAGTCATTTCAGTTGCCAACGTCGACCAAGTGCTCAGCGGCATACCGAGCCGGCGACGCCGGAGGGCCTCGTAGGCCGCAGGCTCCGCACTGTGCCACCACGTGTGGCACTCGGCTCGCGTAGAATTTTCTCGGCTATGCACAAGCGACCCACAAGGCGTTCACCGCCGCAGCGCCGGACAGCGGCTCGACGCTCATGACCGCTCAGCCGATTCCTACCTCGATAGATCGCATTCCACCGAACAATCTCGAAGCAGAGATGGCGGTGATCGGTTCGGTGCTCGTGGATCGCGAGATGCTCGCTGCGGTGGGTGAGATCGTGCGTCCGAGCGACTTTTACGCCCATGTCCACGAAACGATCTTCGCCGTGCTCTTCGATCTTTACGAGCGTGGCGAGCCTCTCGACAAGATCACGGTCGGCGAGGAGCTGCGGCGGCGCGGCGTCCTCGAACGCGTCGGCGGTCTTTCGTACATCAGCGCGCTGATGGAGACCGTGCAATCCGCCGGGTCCGCCCGCTACTACGCGACCATCGTCCGCGAGAAGTCCGTCCTGCGCTCGCTCATTCATGCCGGCACGGAGATCACGCAGCTGGGGTACGAAGGCGAAGAAGACGTGGCTACGGCGCTGGACCGCTCCGAGCAGATCGTTTACACGATCGGCGAGCGCCGCGGGATCACCGAGTTCATGCCGGTCCATCGGCTGATGAAGGCGGTCTTTGACAACATCGACCGCCGTTATCATTCGCGCGGCGACCGGACCGGTCTCACGTCGGGGTTTCGCGACATTGACGCGATGACGACCGGCTTTCAACCTGGCAATTTCGTAATCGTCGCGGGACGGCCAGGAATGGGCAAGAGCTCGTTTGCACTCAACATGGCGGTCGCAGCGGCGCGTGAAGAGGGCGCGCCGATCGCGTTCTTTTCGTTGGAGATGTCCAATAGCGAGCTTATCGAACGCTTGATCTGCTCCGAGGCCCGCATCTCGATGAACGACATGCGGCGCGGGGCCATCAAGCCGCACCAGTGGGAAGAGATCTCGCGAGCGATGGGCGACATCAACGATCTTCCGATTTATCTCGACGACGTTGGAGCGCTTACGATTAGCGACGTTCGCAGCCGTTGCCGCCGGCTGAAGTCGACGGTTGGCCTCGGTGCGATCTTCATCGACTATCTCCAGCTCCTCCGGCCGGGCGTGCTTGCACGCGGAGCCAATCGCAACGAAGAGCTTTCCGAGATTTGCCGCTCGCTGAAGATTACGGCAAAGGATCTCGAGGTACCGATCGTCGCACTCGCGCAGCTCAATCGCGGCGTGGAACTACGCAGCGAGAAACGCCCGATGCTCGCGGACCTGCGCGACAGCGGCAGCCTGGAAGCGGAAGCAGACGTCGTCGCATTCATCTACCGCGACGGCTACTACAACCCCGAAACGCCCGAGCCGGATCTCACCGAGTTCATTATCGCCAAACACCGCAACGGCCCGACGGGGTCCGTGAAGCTGCGCTTCCAGCGAGAGTACACGCTTTTCTTGCCTTACGGCGACGAATCACACTTCCCCGTCGCTTAGGGCTGATTCAGTCCAGCTCGGTGTCGGCTCGGGGCTCATTTACCGAAGTAAACTTCGCCCCTCGTCTTTTCCCCGCAGGATGCGGGCAATGTCGCCGCAGCACAGGATGTGCCAGAGGCGACCTTGATCTGAACTGAATCAGCTCCTAAGCGATCAGAACTGGCATCGGGCTCCTAAGCGATCTGAACTAAATCAGTTCCTAGGCGTGCTGGCAGGCGTGACTAGCACTTTGGCAAACGTGTTAACCATGGTTAGCGTTAGCCATGGCTAACACCAGAGCGCGTGAGATTCTCTCCGTTGGTTCTGACCGTTCACCGGCCCGAGCTCGCGAGGATTACGTCAAGGCCATCTATCAGCTCAGCGCGGACGGCCCGGTACGGGCGGCCGCCTTAGCGCGCTATCTCAAGGTCAGCCGAGTCTCGGTCAGCAAAGCGAAGCGAGCGCTTGAAGCTGAAGGTATGCTCGAGCGCGGGAAGGTTGCGTCGCAACCGTTACGCTTGAGCGGTCGCGGATATCGGCTCGCCGTCGCAATGGTTCGACGCCATCGCGTCCTCGAAACGTTCTTCCATCGAGCCTTGCACATGCCGCTCGAGCGCGTTCACGCCGAAGCCGAGCGTATCGAGCACGCGATTTCAGACGACGTCGCGCTGCGGATCGCGGCCCTATTGCACCATCCGCAATCGGATCCGCACGGTCATCCGATACCCTACGGCGACGCCGTGCCGGTGCGCAAGCCGCTGCCGACGCTTGCGAGCCTGCCGATCGGCAGCAAGGCTCGCGTAGTGAGCCTTGACGATCGGAACGACGCTGCCGTCGCGGCGCTTGCGACCGCCGGCGTGCTTCCCGGATCGACGCTGCGCGTCGAACGCAAAGAGCGCGGCCGGATCTTCGTGCGCCGAGGAAATCGCACGCTCGTTCTGCTTCGTTCGCATGCCGCAATGGTGCGCATTGGAACGTAGCTACGGCCTCGGGGGCAGCAGCCCGCGCGTCGTCGCGGCGGCCCACGAAGTGCTCGCCGGAAACCGAAAGGGCTGGCGCGCGCTGCTGCCTTTCACCGGTCCCGCTTTCGTCGCGTCGGTCGCTTACATGGATCCGGGAAATTTTGCGACCAACATTCAAGGCGGTGCCGGATTCGGTTACCGGCTGCTCTGGGTCGTCGTGCTCGCCAATCTGATCGCGATGCTCTTTCAAGGTCTATCGGCGAAGCTCGGCATCGCTACCGGAAAGAACCTCGCCGAACTATCGCGCGAAAGCCTGCCCACGCCCGTCGCGCTGGGGATGTGGGTCGTCAGCGAGTTCGGCGCGATGGCGACCGACCTGGCCGAGTTTCTCGGCGCGATCATCGGGCTCTACTTGCTCTTCCATGTTCCGATGCTGATCGGCGCCGTCATCACCGGCATCGTGACATACCTCATTCTCACGCTCCATCGGTACGGCTTCCGGACCATGGAGACGCTGATCGGATCGCTCGTCGGTGTGATCGCTCTCTGTTACGTCGCTGAAACGCTCCTTTCCAAGCCGAACTGGCACCAAGTCCTCTATCACGCCGTGGTGCCCTGGATTGGAGGACCGTCGAGCATTTTGCTCGCGGTCGGCATCGTTGGTGCGACGGTGATGCCGCACGCGATCTACCTGCACTCCGCGCTTACGCAAGACCGCGTCGTGCCCCGAGACCGCCGCCAGCTTGGCAGGATCGTACGGTTCTCATGTGCCGACGTCGTCATCGCCTTGACGATTGCCGGTCTCGTGAACTGTGCGATGATGTACATGGCGGCGGCGGTCTTCTACTCAACCGGACACTCCGCGGTTGCCGATATTGCGACCGCCTACCGGACCCTGACGCCGCTGTTGGGCAACCTCGCTGCCGTCGTCTTTCTGATCTCGTTGATGGCGTCCGGTATTTCGAGCTCGGTTGTTGGAACGATGGCCGGTCAAGTGATTATGCAAAGCTTCGTCGGTTTCACCGTGCCGCTCTGGGTTCGGCGGCTCATCACGATGCTGCCGGCGGTCGCGGTCGTCGCGCTCGGTTTAAACGTTACGCAGACGCTCGTCCTCAGCCAGGTGATTCTCAGCTTCGTCCTTCCGGTACCGGTGATTGCCCTGGTGCTGCTGACGGCGAGCGAAAAGACGATGGGACCGCTGGTGAACCGACGCTGGGTGACGGCGTTGGCAATCGTCGCGATGGTCGCCATCCTGGCCCTCAATGTGATCTTGATCTGGACGACCGTTCATCCGGCCTAGATTACGGTTTGTTGGTCTTCGACCGTGCCGATGCTCTGCGCGAGATATAAGCGCGAGAGCTTGACGTATTCGTCCGAAGATATCTCGATCCACGACGCGGCCTGGCCTTCGATCGCTTTTTTGACGGTTGCCGGCGCTCCGGCCGCGACGACCCGTGGCGGAATCGCGACGCCTTGTCCGACGACGCTGCCGGCGGCGATTAGCGCTCCCTCGCCAATCGTCGAACCGTTCAGCAGCGTTGCGTTGCTTCCAATCAAGGCGTGTGCCTCGATCCGGCAATCTTCCATCACGGCGCAGTGACCGACGGTTACGTCGTCCCCTAGCAGCGTTTCGCCGCCTTCGCTAACGTGCACGACGGCGTTGTCTTGGATGGAGGTCCGCGCTCCGACCCGAATTGGTCCGTTGTCGCCGCGCAGAACCGCACCGAACCAGATGCTCGACTGGGGCCCGACCGCGACGTCGCCGATCAAGACGGCGTTGGGAGCGATGAAGGCCGAGGGGTGAATTTTTGGCCGCTTGCCTCGGTACTCGATGATCATGGGCGATGCTTCGCAGGCGGGTCCGTCGAACCTCGCTGTCATGCACCGTCACCGTACGCCGCTGCGCGGCGTCAAGGCGACCCCGCGTCCCGCACCTGACGATCCCAACTACACCGCGGTCAACTACGACTACTCGGGACGAGTCGGCCACGTGCACGAGGTGGTCGAGATCGGCGGACGCTCGCTGGCGAAGGTCGGATTCGACGACCGGAAGATCGTCTATTACTTCTTGGACGACCTCGAGCTTGACGAGAGTGCGAAACGCGGCACCTTTCACGATGACGAAGCGCCGAAGTAATCGGGAAAAAGGGCTTGGAGGGGCCTGGCGGAAAGACCGGCGCCCCAGGCGCTCGTTCGCCGGCCCGAGATGCCGACGTAGCTCAACGGTAGAGCAATCGCTTCGTAAGCGATAGGTTATCGGTTCAAATCCGATCGTCGGCTAAGATTATGCTGCGCCGAAAACGACGATCGGCTAGCCTAGCGGCAGCTGCATGAAGGTCGGAAATTCGTAGGTCACCGTGGTAAAGGGTTCGCATTCCTCGAATCCGAGCGAGCGGTAAAGAAGATACGCGGGTACGAGTTGCTCCTTGTTCGTATCGAGCACCATGCGGCCGAATCGCTGTGCTCGCGCAAACTCGATCGCCGCCGTAACGAGCAATCGCGCAGCACCGAGCCCCCGTCGCCGCGGTTGCACGAAGAGGTGCAACATTAGCGCCGTCTCCGCGTCGAATTCCTTTACCGCAACGCAGCCGATCTCGTCACCTTCGCACGTTGCCAAGAACGCCGCATTGCGTCGATCGTAGGTTTCGTCGAGAGCCGCGATGTCGGGTACGACTCCATGCCGAAGTTCCTCTGATAAATCCGCTTCGTACTCTACGAACAGATCGTGCAACTTCTGGAAGTCGGATCGGTCGTGGGCCTTGCGAACCTCTACGAGCACGCTGTCTCGTTCGCAACGTCATGGCTCGCGCCATCTTTGGCCGGCTGAGCGAGCAATCGGCGGAGGTAGCTGCAGCGCGCGGTGAAGAAGGGGAGGAGCGTGAAGCTCTCCAGGCTTTTGCGGGGAACTCTTGCGACGTGCGCGCTCGCTGCGACGCTAGTGGCCTGCGACCGGACGCAAATGCCGGCCGGGACTCTGCCTGCCGGACAACTTCGATCCTGGATGGCTTCCGACATCGGCCGGCAACCGCTGATCTACGCCGGCGGCGACGTCGCTTCGTACGTCTTCGCTTTCCGGTCGGGCAAGCTGGTGGGAACCATCGCCGAAACGTCGTTCGGAACGTGCTCCGACAGTAGCGGCGACGTCTTTTTCACGCAGGTCAAGCGGATCGTCGAGTACGCGCACGGCGGATTGAAGCCGATCGCGAGCTTTTCGGTTCCGGGCACGGCGTACTCTTGCTCCGTTGACCCTACCAGCGGAGATCTCGCCGCAGTCGTATTCTGCCTGTCAAAGTGCGGCGACGAGGTCGTGGTTCTGCGACCCCCACAGCGCCGTCGCATCTATCACGACCGGACGTTGCATTCGCTGCTCTTCTGTGCCTACGACGCGAGCGGAAACCTCTTCGTCGACGGGTACAACGATTCGCAGTTCGGACTAACGGAACTGCCAAAGGGGGCCCGGCATTTTGCGAGCGTCACGCTGAACAAGACGATTCAGTTCGGCGCGCAGATACAGTGGGACGGACAAGACCTTGCGATCCAAACCAGCGTGTTTCCGCGAATCTATGAAGTGAGCGTTTCCGGATCGGCCGCAAAAATCGTCCACACGATCAAGCTTGTCGGCGTCGGCGAGCGCGCGACGCAATCGTGGATCCAAGACGGAAAGATCGCCGTACCTACCGGCGAGCAAAGCAAGCGCCCCGACGAGATCTTCTTCTGGGATTATCCGGCCGGAGGTAAACCGTTCAAGGAGTTCACGCACTTTATCGGACGCGGCCACCAAATGATTGACGGCGTCACGTTCAGCCGCGGGCCGAGCTATTAAGGCTCCTAGAGCCGTTTGTGCAGGTTGAATTGGGCTTTGATAGTCGTATAGCCGCGACGCTGATAGAAATCGTGAGCGCGCTCGCGTACGACGTTGGAATGTACGCGTAATTTCGCGCAACCGCGCCGGCGCGCCCAATCTTCGGCTGCGCCAAGCAACTGCGTTCCGATGCCGCAACTGCGGGCCTCTTCTTCGACGACCAAGCCCTCCAGCTCGGCTTCGAGACCCTCGACGAACGGCTCATCCACGCTGAGCGCGGCCCAACCGAGAATGCCCCGGGGAGTCTCGGCGACGAGTACTTCGCGACGATCGCCGCGCTTGAGCAGACGGTCGCGCAGATCGCTCGCGGCAACTCCGTAGCCAAGCTGACTCATGAGCGCCGAAATTCGCTCGGCGTCCTCGGCACGCGCCGCACGAATCTGCAGGTCCTTCATCCGACCGAGCCTACGGCAGGAGGGTCTCGGTGCGCACTGCGGTGCGACGGACCGCGGCGTCGCTGAACGGGAGCGGCCACAATCGGCCATCGATCCACGCCTGCGCCTGATCGGTATAATGCTCCGACCCCGGTTCTCCGGACTCGCCTTGCGGCAAAGTGATGCCGCCCGCGTCCCAATTGCCGATCTCCCAAACCGCACGAAAACTCTGCGAGTAACCCTGATACTGCACGTGCAGAGTGAACGCGTCGCCGTTTCCGGGCAACGTCGTTCCGTCGAGAAAGTTGATGCCGAGCGACGAGAGCGCGTGTAAGACGGGGACCGCTCCGGCAATTCGCCAGGGTGCCGGCGACGGCAGCATGACGGCGCGAAGCGCATCGCGCGACGGCGGCGCTTCGAGCAGCGCCGGCATTCGGCCGTTGTGCCGCTCGCTTAGATCCAAGCGCAGTCCCTCGACGACTGTGGCAATCGAAGACTCGCCGCTCACTTCGCCGTCCCAGGCGGACAGCGCGGCGCTAAGTCTCGGATCCCCGCTCGTCACGAACGGCGCAACGTCGCGCGCGAGCTCCCGCTCCGGCAGTGAGAGCGTGTCCATCTGCATTTGCGTGAAATATCCGACATCGTAGAGTCGGCGCGCGCGAAGCAGCTCAGCGATGCGATAGGCGCGATAGGGCGGAGCGAACTGCGGGCTCAGTTGCAGCGGATAGCCGCTTGGATACATTCTGTTGTTTGCAGTCCAGACAACCGCGTTGCGGGATGCGGCGACTTTTGGCAATCGCGCGTAACGGATTGCCGCGTAGGTTTTCGTTCGGTCTGCAGCCGGATGAATCCAACGGGCGCGCACCGGATCGTTTGGGATCTGGCCGGCCAGCACGTATGCGGCGCGGCCGCTCGTATCGGCCAGCACGAAGTTCTGTGTTGGGCCCGGGAACTTCGACAGGGCGGCGCTTGCCGCCTCGATCGACCTAGCGCGATCGAGATTGACGAACGTTTGAAGCGGCGTGACGGGGTCGTCGTACGCATTCCAATGAACGAGCACGAAAACACCGCGCGCCGTCGAGATGCCGAACTCGCGCGCCGTTCGATAGAATCGTTCGCTCCTGGTACCCATAAAGCGAACCTGGAAACGTTCGGTTTGCCACGCTTTCGGATCGAGTTGGGTCGGCGCATGAAAGACTGAGAGCGAGGTCACGGTACCGTCGGTCGCCCCCCACGCGACGGACTCGTTATGTCCCAGCACGACGGTCGGGCAGCCCGGTAGGGCGGCACCCGCAACGTGATAGCCCGGTGCGTGCAGATCGATCAAATACCAGACGCCCGGCATGTGCAGCGCGAGATGCGGATCGTTTGCCAATAGCGCTCGTCCGTGCAGCGAGCGGTTTGCGCCGATGGCCCACTCATTGCTGCCGATCGGCGGACGCGCACTGCCCAGCTCCCGCAGCAGTGCCACGATATGGCGCTTACAATTTGCGCCCGGGCTCATCCCCGCAAGTCCGGCCATCACCGGCGCGTCGTAACATGGATCGGTGAGCGGAAAGCGCGCGTTAAGCAGGGCAGGACCGCCGCGCCGGAAAGCGGCGTCGCGAGAAGCTATCGAGTTCCAATCGTCGATCAGATCGAGCACGGTCACCATCGCCACGGCCAGCGAATCCCGCGGCGTCCACGGCGCGGGGCGATAATTAAGAATTCGGAACTCGACCGGCAACGGCTCGCGCTCAATCGCGGCATTTACCCCGTCGCTGAATGCGCCCAGTAGTTCGCGGGAGTGCAAATCGAGGCGTGTCCATTGGGTCTCGACCATCGCGCGCACCGGTACCGCCCGCTCCTTTTCGTCGGTCGCCAAAGCGGAAGAGCCGTAGACTTCGGCAAGCTCCCCGAGCACGAAGCGTCGCAGCAGATCCATCTGAAAAAGACGGTCGGAGCCTTCGGCGTAGCCTTGTGAAAAGAAGAGGTCGTGGTCGTTGCCGGCGATGACGTGCGGAACGCCGCGGTCGTCGCGCAGGATCGTAACCGGCCCGTGTAAATGGAGGCCGGAGATCGTGCCGGTATCTCGAGCGTGCAAACGCATTCCGAGCACGACATTACCTGCGTAAAGCACTACCACGAAGACCACCACCGCGAGCGCCGCGACGAACACCCGTAGGAAGATTCTCACGAGTGAAGCTTAGGCATCAACAAAGACATCGTCGCCCTCGACCTGTACCTCGAAGGTGATCAGCGGCACCACGGCGGGAAGTGTCAGCGCGTCGCCGGTTCGCACGTCGAAGGTCGCACCGTGGCGCGGGCAGACCACGCGCTCGCCCTCGAGCTCGCCCTGATCGAGCGGTCCGCCGTCGTGCGTGCAGAGGTCCTCGATCGCATAGATTTTGCCGTCCACGTTGCAGAGCAGGACTTCGAGCGAGTCTACGACGACTCGCCGCGTCGTGCCGGGCGCGATCTCGGAAACCTTTGCTACTCGGTGTCTGGCCACCCAAGCCGAGTTCTACACGACGACTCAATCCTTTTCCATGCGTGCCAAAACTCTTGATCGGCCTGCTGCGTGTCGAGGGCGAGCTCGTAGAGCACGACGTACGCGCGACGCGTCAGCAGGCCGACATCGGTGCTGGAATCAATATCGCTTTCCGAGAAAACCGAGTGCCGCAGCTCCACATCCAGAAAATCGTTGGCAAAGTGCTCGATTTCGGAGGCGCTGTTCGCCGTCTCAGGTATTTGGAGTTTGCGGGCGATTCGTTCTAGCTGACCACGCGGATCCTGCATCAGCAGGTCGTAATCAACGACGACGAGCGGCTTCTCCGATAGCAGGTGCAGGAAGGGAACGTCGTAGACCAACCAGAGGCGTTGGGCGGTTTCGAGGTCCATCTCTTGGCGGGCGTAGAGCGAGGCCGCGACGCTGAAAGGATTCCGAATCACCAAGACATAGGCGTCTTCCACTCGGGTCTCGCGCAAAATGCGACGCCAAAACGGCAATAGACGTATCGTGCGAGGATCCTTGAACCCCCAAAGCGGCTGGGCAAGAAAGCGGCGCTCGAGGTAACGAATCGTCTCCCGCTGCAACCCTCCTAGGCTCCATCGTTCGAACTCACGGGGATCGATCGGTGCGGCGTCGTCCCATCGCAGGCGTAGCGCAGCCAACACCCGCTCGTTGATGTCGACGATCTGCTTGTCTTCCCAATACCCGGTGGGGTTCTCGGGCTGTGCCGGCAGGAGATCGTCGCCGAGGTAGACCGAGAGCGCCTGAAGGCCGCGCGCAACCGCGCTCGTGCCGCTTCGATGCATGCCAAGTACGGCTATTGCTTTACTCATGGCCAGGCGACGGTTCGGCTCGCTCGCCCTTTGCCCTGCGCGCGGCGCAAGGCTGCAGTTTGAAAATGACGTCTGTCGCACTCACTCGTCGAAGTTGAGAAGACGCGGTCCCGGACCTTCCTCGGCGAGCTCGTCGTAGGGGTTCTGCAACCAGCACTTATTTAGCGACAGGCAACCGCAGCCGATGCACTGTCCAAGCCGATCGCGCAGCGCGGTCAGGCGCGCGATCCGGTCGTCGAGACCGCGCTTCCAGCGATTCGAAAGCGCCGCCCAGTTTCTCGCGGAGACCGCACGATCGGCCGGTAGCGTATCAAGGACCTCGCGAATCTCGCCAAGCGAGATGCCGGCGCGCTGACCGATCTTAATCACGGCGATCCGTCGCAGCTCGGCTCGCGCAAAACGCCGCTGATTCCCTTCGCTGCGGTCGCTGCGGATCAGGCCCTTCGATTCCCAAAAATGAATCGTCGAAACGCGCAGCCCGCTGCGTTTGGCGATCTCTCCGACGGCAAGGTATTCCATCTCTTGACCTCAACTATACTTTAGGTTGTAGACTCGTTTTCGTTATGGAATGGTTTCAACCGGGACACGTCGCGATCGTCACTGGGGGATCGCGCGGATTGGGAAAGGCGCTCGCTCGCGGGCTGCTCGGCAAGGGACTCACGGTCATCGTTGACGGTCGCGATCCAGTCGAGCTCGAGCGCGCGCGCCACGAGCTCTCCGAGATCGGTAACGTCGTGGCGATCGCGGGCGACCTCGCCGATCTCGACCACGTTCACGCGCTCGTCGCGGCAGCCGCACGCACTGGGCGGCTCGACCTGCTCGTGAACAACGCCTCGGCGCTGGGCGCGGTCCCGCTGCCGAGGGTCGTCGAACTCGGGCGCGAAACGTTTCGTGCGCTTTTCGACATCAACGTATTCGCCCCGATTCACTTGATCCAACATGCGCTGCCTTACTTGCATCGCGCTGAGGTCGGCACGATCGTGAACGTCACCTCCGACGCCGGCGTTGAAGCCTATCCGGCGTGGGGAGGGTACGGCGCGACGAAAGCGGCGCTCGAGCACGTCTCGCGCGTGCTGGCCGCCGAACTGGACGGCACATCTACGCGCGTCCTCGTCTTCGATCCCGGCGACATGAACACCGACATGCACCGCAGCGCGGCGCCCGATGCGGATCCGATGGAACTTCGCGACCCGGGAGACTCCGCTCGCGCGCTGCTCGTGGCGATCGCGGCGATGAAGGCCGGATTCGAGCGCGTGCGCGCTGCCGATTTAATATCTGCGTGACGGCCGCGGCGAGGTTTGGGGCCGGCTTGATCGAGGCGACCGAGCCGCCGGAACGGCGCGGCATCGCGCGCGACGCTGTCCGGATGCTCGTCTCAGATCGCTTGACGCGAACGCATTCACACGCCCATTTTTACGACTTGCCGTCGTGCTTGCGACCCGGCGATCTGCTCGTCGTCAACGACTCGGCGACCTTGCCGGCAGCAGTTCTCGCGCGACAGAGCGATGGCGGCGGCCTTCGCCTGCACGTGAGCACGATGATCGACGCTAGCCTCTGGACGGTGGAGCCGCGCGCGCCCGTGGTCGCAGGAGAGACTTTGGATCTTCCGGGTCGGGCGACGGTCACGATGATCGCGCCTGTCGAGGCGCCGCGCCGGCGTCTCTGGTACGCGTCATTTCGATTGCCGATGCCGATGTATGCATATCTCGCGCAGTACGGAGCGCCCATCATTTACGCATATGTAGAACGCAGCTTTCCTCTGCGCGACTATCAAACATTTTTTGCTCGCAATATAGGCTCGTCCGAGATGCCGTCTGCCGCGCGTCCCTTCACCAAAGCGGTCGTCGAGCAACTGCGCGGTCGCGGGGTTGAAATCGCGACCATCACGTTACACTGCGGCGTCGCGAGTTTCGAAGCGCCGGAACGCCCCGGAGCGGAACGCTTTACCGTCTCGCACGAGGCTGCCGATCGAGTGAATGCCGCCCGGCGCGAACGGCGGCGCGTCGTCGCAGTCGGGACCACCGTGGTCCGCGCGCTCGAGAGCGCGGCGAGTGACGGAGGTCTGATCGCCTCGAGCGGCTGGACCGGCCTTGTTATTGGCGAAACCTATCAGCTTAAAGTGGCCGATGCCTTGCTCTCAGGGTTTCACGATGCGACCGCCACGCATCTTTCGATGCTGCGCGCGTTTATGGACGCCGAGCTTTTGGACGCTGCATATTCGGCAGCTCTGCAGCGAGGCTACGCCTGCCATGAGTTCGGCGACACTCACCTGATCGAGTGACCGGCATGGCACTCGCGACGGTATGGCTGCCGCGCCGGAGCCGTCGGCCTGGGTGCCGAACCTTCTTGGCCGTCGAATTCGTTCGGGCTTGCGGAGGAATGGCTAATGAAAACCTTGGCGTTTCGCCCCTACGTACTGAGCGTCGCTGTGGCCATGGTATTGCCAGCGGGATGCGGCGGACCACAGCCGACCGCCGGCGCACTTGGAACGATCCCACAAGGCAATCCAACGGAGCGAACTACGGACAAGAGTCAGCCCTTGCTGTACGTCGCGGAGCGTACCGGGCTGGTTGAGATCGTTTCGTAT
>JBAVSO010000175.1:0-27384 GCA_049695635.1 Candidatus Cybelea sp.
GTAGTGGCGGGGACGTTAGGAGAACCTCCTACACGCTCCCGCCAACTTCAATTCGCCTTTGTTTACAGGGTTTTGCAGCATCCTGCGTTTATTCGCTACACCGTTTGCTAAGTTTTTCTTCGGAAAATCCGCTCCCAAAAAAAAGGCCTTTGCGCACTCCCTCCAACTCCGGCGGCCCTCGTCGATTCCTGATACGTTCGACCCAACCGCTGACCACCGGGCGCTACCCCGGACGCCTTACATGCGAAGTAAAGGTCGTTCGAAGCCATTGTGCGTACGAAACGCGGGAAACAGCGGGTTTCCGCTATAGAATCGGGCGATTTTGCACGGCGTTGACGTTCGCTAGCGTTCGCGCTTTCCGCCGTCTTCCGCGCGAATTGTCGTAAACTTGTCGTACGCTATGAGCCGCTTGTTGGGTCTCTCCTGGCGTTTGGAAGAATATCGCCCTGTGAATCGATCTTGATATCGTCTATCACGACTTGAACGACGGACTTTCGCGTGGCGACGAGCGTCTGGTTTCCGCCCCAATGCAACGTTGGGTTCGAGCCATTTGTGCCGATTGTAAGTGGGATTGCCCCATTCGATTCTTGATTCAAATATAACCTGAGCGCATCGCGCGCGTGGCCAGGCGCTGACGGCATCATGATGCAACAATAACAACGCGGCTCCAACTTTTAAACTCGTACGCGCCAAGGTCGTTATTGCTGTTACCGAGCCTTTTATCCGAGTGAGATAGACCTCGACGTGCTTCGTTCGAGATGGCCGTCGAGGCAAACTCATCGGGATCCTTGCTCTCAAGGGAATAACCGGCAAAGCAAGCGAAAACCCGGCGTATGGCTGACATATTCATCAGCTATATGCATCGTGATAACGCCAAGCTGAGCGACGAGCAACATGGGTGGGTGGACCGGTTCCACGAGGCGCTGGAGATGCGTCTTTCGACCCTCTGGGGATACCAAGCCGATGTCTGGCGCGATTTTAAGACCCGGGGTAATGACGTTTTAACGCCGACGATCGAAACGAGCGTCACGCACGCCTCGCTCTTGATTTCGGTGTTGTCTCCCGGATACGTGCATTCCGAGTGGTGCAACAAAGAACTGGATCTGTTCTGCGAATCAGCGCAGAAGGCCGGAGGGCTTCACGTCGGCACGCGTTCCCGCGTCGTAAAGGTTATCAAAACTCCGGTCGAGCGTGGCGCCGAGGCGGCGCACACCGCTCTGGCGGAGTCGATCGGCTATCCGTTCTACCGCTTGGACGAACGCGGCACGCCCTGGGAATTCGATGCGCGCTTTGGCGAGCCAGCACGCCAGCAGTTTCTCGCCAAGGTGAACGAGCTTGCGTACGATGTTTGCTCGATGCTCGAAGACCTAACCGGCAAGCGTAGCGGACGCGATCGCGTGGCGCAGCCGAGCGGTGCGACGGTGTACCTGGCAGAAACGACCTCGGATTTGACACCATACTGCGATCAGCTGAAGCGTGAATTAGAGCAGCACGGCCACACCGTGTTACCGGCCCAGACGCTCGGGCACGAGCCCGACTATGCCGATCGCGCAGCCGAAAACCTGCGACAAGCCATCGTTTCGATTCATCCGATCGGCAAATCGTACGGAGTAGTTCCCGAGGGCTATCATCAATCGATTCTCGAACTACAGTACGATCTCGCCGGCCAGGAGTCCGAGCGCCGACCCGAGCTCGTCCGTATTCCGTGGATGCTGCCCGGAAATGTCGCCGGGGACGAGCGCGTTGCGGCCTTTATCGCGCAATTGCAGAACGATCCACGGTTCTTGATTACCTCGATCGACAACCTCAAGACGAGCGTCGCCGAAATATTGGTGCCCAAGAAAGCAGCATCGTCGTCCGAATCGCCGAGCAAACGAGCCCGATCTGCTTCCGTCTATCTCGTCGCGGCTCAATGCGACCTTGAATTTGCGCGAAGTTGCGAAGACGAGCTTTTCGCCAACGGATGCGAGGTCGTTCATTCACTCAACGAAGGCTCGGAGAGTGAGCTACGGATCGATCACGAAGAGAACCTCAAGGCGTGCGACGCGATTCTCATTTGCCATGGCGCGACCACGGAGTTTTGGCTGCGCACGAAGCTGCGCGATCTGCAAAAAGCCTTCGGCTATGGGCGGCACGCGCCGTTTCTTGCCGCCGCTGTCATGCTCGGTCCGCCCGATCGTCCGGACAAGCGCCAGTTTAGAAGTAACGAAGTCCTCGTGCTCGATGCACTGAATGGCTTTGAGGCCCTCGTGCTGACGGGGTTCCTTGATCGGCTCGCGCGCGCACGTAGCGAGGTTTCGTGACTTTCGGCGCAGGCCTTTCGGGTAACCCATTCCCAGGCCTCCGCGCCTTCGAAGCCGACGAAGAGCATCTGTTCTTCGGCCGTGAAGCTCAGATCGACGAGCTGCTGGCGCACCTCCGGCGCCGGCGTTTCGTCGCCGTCATCGGCGCGTCAGGTAGCGGAAAATCGTCGCTCGTGCGTGCCGGCTTGCTACCGGCGCTACACGGTGGATTCATGGCGGCGGCCGGCTCCCGCTGGCACATGGCGGTCATGCGCCCCGGCCGCTCACCAATAGCGAGCCTGGCACGCGCGCTCGATTCGAGCGAGTTGCTCGGCGAGGGGAGCGGCGATCTGCTGCTGCGAGTCGGCCTCATCCAAGCGGTGTTGGAGCGCGGCGCCTTGGGGCTAGTCGAGGTGGTCGCCGATGCGCGCCCATCGGCGGACGAAAATCTGCTGGTTCTCGTTGATCAGTTTGAAGAGCTCTTTCGATTCAAGGCGGTGGACGCCGTCGCGTTCGTCAAGCTGCTGCTCGCGGCCGTTGCGCAATCGCGCTATCCTATCTATGTCGTCATCACGATGCGCTCCGATTTTCTTGGTGAGGTTTCGCAGTTTCGACAGCTGCCGGAGGTCATCAGCGAATCGCTCTTCCTGGTGCCGCGGTTAACGCGCACGCAATTTCAACGTGCCATCGAAGGCCCAATTCGCGTTGCCGGCGGCCGTATCACTCCGCGTCTGACCAACCGGCTGCTCAACGATCTCGAGGACGATGCCGATCAACTGCCGGTTCTCCAGCACGCGCTGATGCGAACGTGGGACGCGCACGCCTTGCATCGGACCGCCAGCGAACCACTCGACATTGAGGACCTCGAAGCGATCGGAGCCCTCTCCGAGTCGCTCTCGCTTCACGGCGACGAAATCTACGCGGCGTTACGAACCGATCGCCTGCGTGAGGTCGCTGAGAAGCTTTTCAAGTCCTTGACCGATCGCGGCGAAGATAACCGTGGCGTCCGGCGCCCCACGCGTTTCGCCGACGTCTGCGCGATCGTCGACGCGGACCCCGCCGAGCTGAGAGAGGTAACTGAAGCGTTTCGCGCGCCCGGATGCTCCTTTCTCATGCCGCCATGCAGCGCCCCGATTGACGACGATACCGTGTTGGACATTTCGCACGAGAGCCTCATGCGCATCTGGAAGCGCTTGCAGCGTTGGGTCAATGAAGAAGCCCAGAGCGGGCAAATCTATCGCCGGTTGGCCGGCGCGGCGCAACTCTATGGTGAAGGAAAGGCCGCGCTTTGGCGGGACCCCGAGCTTCAGATCGCCGCCAACTGGCGCGACGAGAATCGACCCACGGCCGCGTGGGGCGAACGCATCGTTCTGGGCTTTCAATCCGCGATGCAGTTCCTGGACGGCAGCCTGGCCGAGCGTTTGCGTCAGCGGCGCGAGCGGACGGCGCGGTTGCGAGCATCATTGGTCGTGCTGGCCGTCGTCGCGGTTGCACTTCTGGCGCTCTCCGCAATTGCTTTTTCGCAGTGGCGCGTCGCCGATGCGAGCTTGAGAGTTGAGCGCGCCGAACGATTGGCCGACGTAAGCCAACAAGAATCGGCATCCCTACAAACATCTGCGTTGCTCGCCGCGGACGCTTACGGAATGCTAAAAACGCCACGGACGACCGGCGCAATGCTCGACGAGTTATTGCGGCTTCGTGCATTGCGCGGCGCGGCCGTTGCGTCGGTTGCTCGCGTGGCCTTCGCACAACGCGGACGGCTGCTCTCCGTCGCGACGAAGACGACTGCAGACTCAGGAGCGCAGCTCGTCCTTTTCGATGCGTTGAGCCTTGCTACGATCGCCCAGCGGCCGCTCAGCAGCATCGCTCACATCGGGGCGTTCTGCGGCGCCCCCGACGCCGGCTGGTTCGCTCTCTCCGACGGGGAGTCGGTCTTTCTTTACGATGGCATCCAGCACGGAGCGCCGTATCTGAGGAGTTCCTGGGAGGCAGGACGAGTCGATGCGATGGCGTGTCTTCCGCATAGGCGCGCCGTTCTAATTGCAGACGTGCCCAACGGTCTGAGAACCCTCGACTTCGACTCGGCGACACAGCGACGGTTGGCGTCATCCTCGAGCGAACATCTCAACGGCATTGTGGTATCGCCAAGCGGCCGCTTTGCCGCCACGCTATCGTCGAACCCTGGGCGCATTGATCTTTTCGACCTTCGCTTGCAGCGGCGGCGGTCCGGCTCGTCCTGTCCAACGTCGCAACACTGCCTAACGGCCGCCTTCAGTCCAAACGAACAGCGACTGGCGTGGCTCGACGGCCGGACCATACGCCTGGCCAGAGTGCCGTCCCTCGGGGAGATCGCCTCGTGGGCGTGCCGATGTTTCGGCCGTACAGCGCTTGTGTATCGCATGGACGGCTCCGGGCCGCGCACGGTCGACGCCGTGGCAGGTTCGATGCCCGTATACGACCCGAATACTGAAGTCTTCATCACCTACGACGATCGCCGCATTGTGGAGCACGCTCTGGACGACACGGTTGCCCCGGCGTTGGGGATGCAAAAAGGGCCGACTTGGCCGGGATCTTTTGCCAGCGCCGACAATCGTCTCGTACTGGCGGGAACGAGTGCGATCCACGTGTACAACCTGGAGCGATATCGTAGTCAGCTCGCGTCCGCGGCGAACGTTAGCAATGATGTGCGAGTTTCGGATCCCGGCGACGGCGTACACGCCGTCGCGTTCGATTACCGTAGCGGCCTCGTTCGCATCATCACCCTTGCGTCAGCCGTCAGCGTCGCCGATATATTTCGCGCGCATCTGGCAGCGATCGAGCACGGTGCGTTCGCGGACTTGCCCGAGATTAGCTACGATCCGATCGAGCAGACTTTTACCGAGGCCTGGGCCGGCGGCATCGCGAGGTATGCGATGAACGGTCGCAGCATGGGTGAAGAGGCCTGGAGTGCGCTCGCGTCCATGGCGACGCTGCCGAGCTGGTATCCTGAATTTCCCTATGCACTCTCATCACGAGGATCGTACGTCGGTCTGGTGCCGCCGTCGCAGAACCAAGCTCCCGGTACCGCCTCTCCTACCGTCGCGCTGATCTCCACCAAACGCGGGCTCATCGCCCAGTTCGCATCGATGCCGTTCGTCTCGATCGACGAACGCGTCGCCTTAGGCTTGCTGACGAGCGACTCCGACACCGCCCCGGGTCTCTATCGGTTGCCGCGTGCCGACCGCCTACCCGATCTCGATCTTCCCGACACGACGATGGCGGCGCTCTCACCGAACTTCCAAACGATCGCGTATGCGACGAACGCCGACTCTTCGCACGAAACGGGCATTCAGCTCTTCAGCGTTGCCACAAACTCTCGGATCGGGCCGGTATTGCTGGGTCCTTCACGCGCGCAGTCGATCGAAAATCTTGCATTCAGCGACGACGCGCGGTATTTGATCGCCTCCTATAGGATCGACGAGACGAAGCACGTGATCATTGTGTATTCGATCGACCCAGCCGACTGGCAGCGGACGCTCTGTCTCTGGGTGGGAGCAAACCTTGGCCAGTCGGAGCGGACCGTCTCCCTGCATGGGATCGAACCGGTGGATGCGTGCAAGAAGTACGCTTCGGAGATGGTACGGTAGCGCAATCGAGAGTCGACGACCGACCGTGCCCGGAGAACGGGCTGTTCATCGGCCGGGCGGGGCTGATGCGGACTCTCTCGCTGCTAACGTGCCCCTAACGTACGCGCGTGGGCTTATAAACGCGATGCAATGCGGCTCGCATAGGATTGGTGTTAGCCGAGTCGCGCTCAGGTGGCGCAAATAGCAAGCACCGTTCCTTAACTTGCTTTACGCAGCATCGGCGCGTAACGATCGCCGGCCCTGTGCTCGCAACGTCATTCAAGGAATGCTTAGGCAAGTCGAATTAGGATGACGCTATGACGTATAACCGACCTGGGCGGGGTTCCTGTACCTTGCGGTGGTGCTCGATGCGTACAGCTGTCGAATCGTTGGATGGGCGATGGCTAATCATCTGCGAACCGAGTTGGTGATTGGCGCACCTCGACATGGCGATCTATCGCTGCCGACCCAAGGACGTCATTCACCACTCCGACCAGGGTTGCCAATACACGTCGACCGCATTTGGGCGGCGGTGCCGCGAGGCTGGCGTACGACCATCGATGGTATCCGTCGGGGATTGCTACGACAACGAGATGTGCGAGAGCTTTAACGCAACGCTTGAATGCAAGCTGCTCGCGTTTCATCGATTCAAGACACATCGAGAGGCTGAGCTTGCGGTCTTCGACTTCATCGAGGGCTGGTACAACCCAGGCCGTCGGCATTCAGCGCTTGGCTATCTCTCACCCAACAACTTTGAGCGGCGTATGGATCAAGCCGCCTGATGTCCAAAAACTACCTCCGCACGAAAGCGGGTCAACTCCACTCCACTTTATCCGACTTCTTCGTCTACACCGTTTGCTACGCAGATCGCCCTGGCTAGACGCTGCGGGAGGCGCTACCGAGATGATGGTCGACCAGCTTCGCCGCCCGTCGTTACCGATAACTAAGTGAACAGTAACCAAGCGACACCGCGCGGCGCACCGTGCTTTCATTATGCCACTTGGAGGGAAGGGCGCCAAACGGGCGAGTAGCGAAGCGCGTAAATCGCCATCTGCTGAAAGGATCGTGCTCCATGCACTTTTCGGCCGCTAAAACCTTGATCGCCGCCACCGCAGCGATTCCGTTGCTTACAAGTTGCGCGAGCGGATCGTCGACGCCGGCCACTCCGCTTGCATCCCAACCGAATCAGGTTCACAATGTCAGGCGCCAAGCTGGATGCCGTTGCCTCTATGTTGCTAACTCCGGGGGAAACAGCGTCACCGTTTACCCCGTTAACAGTAGCGGCAACGTGGCGCCGAGCCAGTACATCTATGGCTCAAACACGGACCTCTTCTCGCCGATCGGAGTCGCAGTGGATTCCCGTGGTGACATATACGTTGCGAACTACGGCGGCGACTCAGTTTCCGTTTACGCTGTCGGCGCCACAGGCAACGTCACGCCGACAGCAGTCATCGACGGTCCGAACACGCAATTGGACGAACCGGCCGGTGTCGCCATAGACCCCGTGAACGGCGACATCTACGTTGACAACTACGCGGGCGGCGCAAGCGGCGGGGGCTCGGTCACGTTTTACGCTCCTGGCTCGGACGGGAACGTCGCGCCGCTGGGGACGATCAGCGGCTCGAATACGGGACTTTACGAAAACTCAGGGCTCACGCTGGATTACAATGGAAATATCTACGTTCCAATTACTAGTAACAACATCAACGTCTATGCGGCAGGGAGCGTCGGCAACGTTGCGCCGACGCAAACTATCGGTGGAAGCTTCACAAAGCTTGAAGAGCCCACCCAAGTGGCTCTCGACTCCAGCTTGAACGTCTATGCGGCGAACTACGCCGGCACAAGCGTTACCGCCTACCCGTCCGGGGTGAGCGGCAACGTCCCCCCGACGCTAGACATTTCCGGCAAGAAAACGAAGCTCAGTGGCAGTATCGGCGTAGCGTTGGATTCGCACGGTAGGATTTACGCGTCAATTACTCCAACAGCACCATAACAATCTACCCCTCCGCTTCAAACGGAAACATCCGCCCATCGGGAATCCTAAGAGGCAAGAGAACCAAGCTGAATGAGCCGTTTGGAATAGCAATACGCTAGGCCGCGTACCGTGCGTAGGTTGACCATCGTGCCATGCCCCGATCGGAAGTACGCGACGCGCACAGTCCGCTTCGGAAAGACCGCGCTAAGCGTCTACAAGCTGTCCCGAAAGAGACATGCGCGCGATCCCAGCTCCACTAGCTGCATCCCGGTCCGCGCGTAGCATAACGGTGGTTCCAGGATCGGCGAACAGTCGGACAACCTGACCGGCGACGAAGCAGTCGGGAGCACCGAAGTTGCCCATCGCGTACGAGACCAGGTAGTGACTTGTCCCAACCGACGCCCCGCCGATTGTAGTTATGACCGAAAACAAGCACGTCTGACCAGTAGGTAAGAACGCCTCGCCAGAAACGTATTCGATTACGAGCCGCTTACCGGACGGCACCGCTACGAATCCATTCTGCCCTTCAGTACCGTTCGGCAGATCGATCTGCACGGCCGCCTGAAAGGCAATGTGACTATCCGCCATCTCAGCCTCCTAAAACACTTGTTTCCCTTATTATCTGGAACTTTCGAGGCTCAGCGGGGCGGTGCCCTACGTTCCGCCTTTATTTTTCGCGAGCTTGTGACGCCACCGTGCTTTTCGCTGCACCGTTGGCTACACAGAATTGATCGAGCTCAGGTATTGGCGACGGCCTGAGCGAGCGGCGTCATCTCAGTCCACCGCGCCATATCAGGGCCGTCATGCCTCACAGAGGCTCGGCGAGCGGTCTCGTGGAACGCCTAGCTCGCGAAAGCAGCCAGATGAAGACTCGCAGACCGTTCCCCGTCGAGTCCGACGTAGGTTTCCACGTTGCCGTAAAGCATCTGTTTCGCCACTTACATGAAGCTCGTATGCTTCGGAAGAACCCGCTTGTCGAATTTCTTTTCAAGGACCCTACGATAGGGGGCTTGGGGAGCAAGCGCGAGCAGGCAATCCTCGAACGCATCCACCAGCTGATCCGTCTCGGGTCCGACTATTGCCGCGATGTTGCCCTCGCTGATGGGCCGGAAGATCGCGCACTACGTCAGCACGCAATAATAAAGCTGAATTGCCTCGACCGACAGCCCCTGCAAGAAGTTGCAGCGAGCCTCGGAATCTCTTGCGGATACTGTTACAGCGAACGGGCGCAGATCTGCCGCCGTATAGCCCGCTATCTTTTTATTGGTGAGGGCGCAACGAGGGCGCGTGTGGCCGCATCAAGTTCAACGCACCGTTTTGCTAATGCCGCACTTGGCCGATACGAAGATATAGCTGAAGTGATTCCCTCGGTAATACATACGATAGAGGCGCTGCGGTTTACGGGATTCCAATCATTGCGCCTTGGGACACCGAGGCCTGCGATCGAAGCCCACGCTGAGGCGACGGCGATTCTCAAGGGGGTAGTCGCAGCGGATGCTCCGCCTTTGGCACGCGACGTGACTAAGGCGAGCCTGGATCTTTTTGAGTCCAAGCTTGCATACTATCGCGGTGACGTTGGGCAAGCTCTGAACATGGCTGAACGAGCCGTCGAGGGTTTGAAGCCGTATCGGCAGACCCGGTCCTCGCTGGTTCACGGACTCCAGGTCGAAAGCCTAAACGAGCTTGGGTGCGCGTTTTGCAACGTTGGGGATTGGCAACGAGGATACGAATACATGCGCGCGGCTGAAACGCAACTGACCCGTACTTGCTTAATATCGCCACAGCTTCGCGTGAGGGTAAGCTTAGACGTTTGGCGATTGCGGAACCTCATGCCGACTGTCTTTGGAACTCAATACACGTCAAGGCAACGACTACAAGCCCTTACAACGCTATTCGAAGAGGCTTGTGCAGCCGGAGCGTTTTATGAAGCTACCAGCTCACTTGCGACTTTGACGGAATACCATGCATTCACCGGGAACTATCCGGAGATGTTGGGCTCGGCGCGCTCGGCAATTCGACTGGCTAATCAGCAACCTGGTGACCGGATCCGAGTGAAGGCCGCGCTAGTTGTTGCTACGGCCGTACTATCGAGCGACTATTGGGAATACGGCTGTGAACTTTTCCCTGAATCGGCCGAAGTTTCATCGTGTGAAGCGTACTATCAGCAATTGATCTCGTACGCGGCAGCGGAGCGCGCTTTACGACTCCGCCGTTTTCGAGATGCCTTCTTTTTGGCAAGCAGCGGTTGCGACGAGAAAGGCTTTACCGCCCTATCGGCGCGCAGGCGACTTACTGCCGCACGCGCGGCGCATCAGCTAAAACGCAAACGAGAGGCGCAAACAATGATTGAAGAGACCGTTTTTGAGGCCGAGCGCCTGGGCATTGCTCCTCTACTGAGGGACGCCTACCACGCGGCCGCAACGCTGACGGAAGACGCTCGCTACAAGCGATGGGCACGAGAGATCGGAAAAATCATCACGGCTTAGGGGACTTTTTCAGCAAAATCGACACTTTTTCAGAAATCGGGCCCGAACGGACTTGCTCATATGCTAGCATGAAATTGATGGCAGCGAAAATCTTCTTCGGTCGAACCCTCGTTGTGGTTGCAGCCGCTTCCGCCCTTGCCGCTTGCAGCAGCAGTGGCGTAGGCGAGCCGGCTAACGGCTTGCAAATCTCAGGCCCATACGACAATACGCGCACGGGATTGACGAGTTCCATGTGGTTATCTGGCGGAAGCTACACGTATCAAGGCTCAAAGGTCGTCTACTTCGGAATTGTCGACGCATATAGAGCCAACAGAAAATTCAATAAGCGCGGAGTATTGTGGGGTCCGGGTAGTCAACCGTTGGTAAGCCCTCAGGGCATGGTTACGGATGCCCAACGTAACCTTTACGTTGTGGATGGCGGTGCAAGCGGCGCGGGAAGGACTTATATGTATAGCCCGGGTACCGAGACGCCGAGTAAAACGTTTAACGATCCCGGCATGTTTCCGGTGCAAGTGGCTGTTGGTTCCGACGGCACGCTTTACGTGGCCAATATCTACTCCGCGAGTTTCGGCCCGGGAAACGTCGTCGCATATGCGCCGGGTTCGAGCAATCCGACGAGCACTTATACTGACGTTAACTTCGACCAGGTGGTTGGCATTGCGGTCGATCGGCGAAAAGACATCTTTGTTAGTTACAACACCTCGCCGTCGAGCCACGGCACCGTTGCGGTATTTCGTCATGGATCAAGCACGGCAACCGAGACAGGTATTCAAGTTCCGTACAATGGATCGTCGAGTGAAGCCGGGGTCTTAGCGCTAGACGTTAAAGACCACCTTCTTCTCGGCTACGGAGCCGACTATGGTGGCGTCGCCGTATATGCGTCTAAGGCGCCATATACCCAGCTTGGAAAATTTGCACTTTACGGGCACTCTCAGGGCCTCGCGTTCGACCGATCTGGAAAGACGTTATACTCGGCCGACTATAGCTACTCTCAGGGAGAGATCTACGGTTACGATCCAGGCACGTTTTCGGTAACGCAGATCGGCACGGTCTATCCTTGGTTCCCCAATGAGCCATCGTACCTCGGTGATGCTCGCGGTATCGCAGTAGCGCCGTCGCTGCCGATACCTAAATGAACAGTAACTAAGCGACACCCCGGCGCGAGGGTACTGGCGGGGACGTTAGGAGAACCTCCTACACGCTCCCGCCGAGATGCCGCGCACACGCTGAACCTACCGGGAAGGTTGCATCGCCTGCAGCTGAACTTGGAGCGGTTTGAGATCGACGGTAACGAAGCCCCTTTGCGGCCGGTCGTAGTCGACCATCATCGTAACGACGATCACACTGGCAACGACGTAGATTGCACTTAGTGCGGCCGGCCGTACTCCATCGGCCGCGAAGCGCAGGCCAAGCGAGAGGGCCCCTAGGGTTATCAGCGCCAACGTCAGTACGACGACCGCAATTGGAACGTGAGTTGTGAGCGCTTGGAGTTGCTCACCGGAAATGTCGATCATTTCGTTGAGTGACTGCATTAACAGCGAGAGCCCGAGATCACCGGAGCGGGCTCGTAACGCCGGTGAGACGATCGCCCACATCTCGTCTTGATCTCGATCGCTTCGGCGCAGTTGTACCTGGTAGGAGCGCTCGTGCCCAGGTTCCGCCCCATGGAATTGATAGGCGTCGAGCCGGGTCGCCGTGTAGTCTATCAACAACTCCCGGAACCGTTGCTGCTGCAGCGCCGCCAGTTGATCGGCGCGGAGCCAAGTCGTGCCGATCGCGTTTGCCTCTTTGACGACCAGGTCCCGCCGAACGTCGAAGCGCCCTTGTGCTTGCGAAAAGGACAGCCCCAAAACGAACGATGCCAGGGTGAGAAGACCGGCTTGCACGACGCTGAAGGCATCGATCTTCTTCCCCACTATTACTGAGGTGATCGACCGGCACCGGAAGGGTATCTCGATCGCAAGGCTCAGCACGATCGTCAAAACGATGACGAGCCACCACGGATTCGCTACAAAAATTAAATAGTTCAAGCTCTGCTATTCGGTGTCGGGTGGGCGTAAGTCGTCGGGCTGATGCAGGAAATAGCTGCGACTGAACGAGCTTTCAATCGGCACGAACGCACGCGGTCCCCCCGAAAAGTCGAAGCAATCGCCCTCGGGCGAATTCGCGCGCGCGTCGCTGGCCGCGAGCCTGCCGAGGTTAAACTGGTCTTCGACGAACCTCAGGATGCTACCGTGCTCGTAGTTGACGTGCGAGACGTAGCCTTGTTTCGCGTACGGCGAGATGACCAACAACGGCAGGCGGAAGCCGAGCCCATCGTTATCAACGTAAGCCGGCGCCACCGGATCGTACCAACCACCGGAATCATCCCAGAAGATAAAGATCGCGGTAGAATCCCAGAACTGTGATTCGCCGATCGCGTTGACGACCGAGGCCACCCAGGATGGTCCCGTCTTCGACCCCGATCCGCCGTGATCCGAGTTTGCGTACGTCGGCGTGATCCAGGTTACGTTACGTAGATTGCCGTTGGCTACGTCCGTAAGGAACTGCGAGGGCGGCGTGATCATGTCGGCCTTCCAATCCGGACCGTAGCAAATGTGCTTGATCGCCTGATAGGCGCTCCAAATGCCGGTGCGGCCCTTCGAATGGTCGCTCTCCATCCCGCTGCTGCCGCAGCCGAAGCTTCCGGCGCCCCTGATCTTTGACGCGTAGAATGCCCACGTCAGGCCGGCATTATCGAGCTCGTCGCCGAGCGTCGTTGGATCCCAGCACGGGGCTTCCTCGCCGTCTGGTACCTGGCGATTAGGACCGAGGATCGGGATCTGATCGGCCGGCCCCCCAGTGCAGCCCCATAAGCTGAACGGGTAGTTGACCGATGCGTTGGGGTTGACGGCCGCAATGATGTACTGATGCGAGACGAAGCTGCTGATGTCGAAGTCGGAAGCGAACATCTCGTCGGCTAAAACGTATTGATTCGCCATGTCCCAGTACGGCTGGACTTCCTGCTGCGGAACGTAGCTGTAGGGAGGATTTGCATTCGGACAGGACGGTCCGGAGCCCACGCCGCAGGTCCACTTCTCTTTGTTAAAACCGTTCATCCGGCAGTTCGTGCCCTTAATGCTGCCGGTGCCGCGGCACGACTTAAAGAACCCATTGGCGTCGTGCTCGAGATCCCACGTCGTAGCGAGCGTAACCGGCTGAAGAGTAATCTGCTGCTTCTTCGAATTGTAACCGTAGCTTTGCGTCGTCGCTCCCGGATAGCCCATGAAGAGATTGTTGAACGAGCGATTCTCTTGAACGATGATCACGACGTGTTGGATCAAGCCGCTCGTTTGGTGCCGGGCACCGGGTATTTCGGTTTGAGAGCCGAGCCCGGCGTTGCCCTGACAACCCGTCAGGAACGCCGCGACAGTAACAAACGCGAGCGTGCTCTTTACGGAAGAAATGCGACCCATGACGTTCTCCTCCTTAACAGAAGCCCGGCGACGACCAAGAAAGTCCCCGCTGTCGAGGGGTTCCTTCCTCGGGGTTGCGCCGCTAACCTACCCGGCCGATGGCTTCCCTCATTGGCCGGGCTCTATCGTTAACGTGAGGCCCTAAGCTTACTGCGCATCGGGCGGCGCGATTAGCTAGGAAGACGCGCGAGGTCAACCTTCTCGCCGCCGAGCATCACGAGCGCCGGTCGAGCCTCCATCAATGCGATGTTGCGGCTAGGATCGCCATTGAAGACCACGACATCGGCGAGCTTGCCGGGCGTCAAGACGCCGCGATCGCTCGTGCCGATCAACTCGGCCGCGTTCGCCGTAGCGGAACGCAAAACGTCGGTGGACCGCATCCCGAGGCCGACCAAGAGCGCAAAGTCTTTGTTGTTCTCCGCGTGCGGAAAGACGCCGGCATCGGTGCCGTACGCGATAAGCACGCTCGACGCGATCGCGCGGTGCATGCCGGCGTTGCGGAGCTGTGCTGCGTACTCGGCCTTCTGCACCGAGGTGGGCGGAATGTGATTTGGATTACCCGGCTGCAAGATCGAGTCAAGCGCCCAAATCGTGGGCACGAGATTCGTTCCTCGCTGTTGCATGTTCTGCAGCGTCTTTTCGCTCACGCCCGTGCCGTGCTCGACCGAGTGCACGCCGCCCTCGACCGCTACCGCGATGCCGGCGTCGCCGTGGGCGTGCGCCGCGACCTTCCGCCGAAACTTGGTCGACTCTTCGACGACCGCTTGCACCTCGTCGAGGTTGAACTGGGGAATGTCCCAGACGTCGCCATACGACAGCACGCCGCCGGTGGCGAGGATCTTGATCACGTCAACGTGCAGCTTTACGTTTTGCCGAACGAGCTCGCGAAAACCGTACGGCCCGTACGAAACCGCACCCATCCTTACGCTTGGATCTTCCTCGACCCAGCCCGGTACGTCGTTGGAGTCGCCGTGGCCGCCGGTGATCGAGAGGGCCTGTCCCGCCGCAAAGACGCGCGGACCAACGATCGCGCCGTCGCTAATCGCGTTGCGGACCGCGAGGTCGATTCCGGCGCCGCCTCCGACGTCTCGGACGGTCGTGAATCCGTTGCGCAGCATCACCTGCGCGTTACGAACGCTGTAGATGGTCGCTTCCGGCACGTTGTCGGCCGTGCGGTACTTCGCGAACGTAAGCGTCAGATAGTGCGAGGGCAGCACGAAGTCCGCGATGTGCGTGTGGCAATCGATCAGTCCGGGCATGATCGTCGCGTCGCCGAACTCGACGACCGCCGCCGCGCTGCCGGCGTCACCCTCGTGCATCGAAACAATGCGGTCGGCGCTGACGACGAGCACGCCCGGTGAATGCATGGATCGGCCGTCGAAGAGGCGGGCTGCCTTGAGGACCGTCACGCCACTGGCCGCGCGGGTGCGCCACGGAAGGAGCACCGCCGCGCCCGCCGCAGCGGCTCCAATCAGAAACGAGCGTCGCCCGAGCGTCCGTTGCGCTTCGCTAAAAACCGCGGGTATGAACGGAGCGTGCGGGCAGCGGCAGCCGATCATTTCAGCGATATTTAGACGATGTCGTCGGGCGTTCCGCCGTGCTCGTCTTCTTGATCCTCGCGGTTGGGGTTGATGCTGTCTTCGCCGTACTTATCGCGCTCGAGACGTACGGCCTCGGCCGGACCGAGCGGCCGATCTTTACGCGGCGCGACGTCCGGCGAGATCGTTTCTTCATCGGCGGGCAACGGTCGATCGTTTTCCATTTCGTACCTCGTTCGTTAGCTGTTGACGTAATACGACCGATGGTTCGTCCCTGCAGGGATGAGACCCGGTGAGAAGGAAAGCCACCTCCTGCTTACTTTGTGCTCCTTAAGGAGAAAGAACGGGATGAAATCTTTCGGTCGCCTGATCGTTGCGACGCTCGTCGGAGCCGCGGCTATAACGGCATCGATCGGGCCGGCGCAAGCCGCTGCGCCGATCCTCATCAAATCCTGCACCATCGCGAAGCCGAAGCCCCTCAGCCACATGGCGAGCGGCACGGATATCGAGTACGTGAATCTCGGTAAGCACACCGCTGCCAGCATCACGTTCCTGGTCGGGTACCGTAATGCGTCCCAGCATTACCTGCGGCGCGTGCAGGACGTCGGGTCGTTTGCGCCAGGCGCCACCATCACGCACCGGCTCAGCCTGTATAACGACGTGACCTACGCGGGCGCGCAGACCTCGTCGTGCGTGCCGGTCGAGGTCAAGTGGGCAGGCGGCACGCTCTGGGTCGCGCCGTCGTCGCACTAGTCCGGGGCTAGCAAGAGACGCAGGGCCGATCAAGCGATCGGTCCTTTCTTATTCGGTAGGACGTGCCTCCGGCGCGTCGAAGCCGCCAGCGTGCGCGTCGGGTTTCGGACGATCGTTTCACTCGCAATTTGCGCTGCGGCCGCAGCTGCGGCGCTCGCGCATTTCGCGATCGACGTGATCGGGGACTACGCCCTCACGCGAGATAGCTACGACCACCTCCGTCACGGCTCGCGCGAGATGCTCGCGGGCGTAGCATTCATGCTTGCCGCAGTTCTTGCCGCGCGCGGCTTGCGCGCTTGCTGCGAGGTCGCGGCGGCCAACCGGACGCGCCTGCTGCGGCCGGGCCTGCGCATCTGGGAGATGCTCGGCATGCTTGCCGGGGCCGTTGCTGCCAGCACGCTGATCGTGCCGGCGATGGAGTGCCTCGACGGCCGTCTCGCCGGCATGCCGGTGCGCGAGCTCGCGGATGCGTTCGGCGGATCGATTCTGTTAGGAATCGGTACCACGCTCGTCTGTGCCGCCGCAGTGGCGTTGCTCGTCTGCGCGCTCGCCCACTTCCTGATCTCGCATCGCGACTCGATCGCAACGATCATCGAGACGCTGTTTGGCCGGCTCTCAGCCGCCGTTCGCCCGAACGGCTACGACCGCGTCGGCCTGCAACTTACTCCCCGGCGACGCCGCGCCCCGACCGCGCTCCGGCTCGCCAAACGTGGACCTCCTGCGACCAGCTTCGCTTAGCTCACCCTAAACAGAAGCACTCGTCCGACTCCGCTTAGGAGTACAGGAGCACCCCATGGGAAATCCCATCGCATGCACGCGCGCATGCGCATCTTTGGCGCTCGTCGCAGCAATTTTCTTTGGCGGCGGTGGCGTCGCGCGTTCTCAGAGTTCCACTATCGACGTGACCGGAACGGTGACTGCGAGCGACGGCACGCCGATTGCGGGTGCCCTCGTCGTATTGACGTCGCGAAGGGGGTCGCTCAGCGGGCGTACTGAAGCGCGCGGGCGGTTCGCCATAGGCGCGGTGCGAGAAGGCACCTATTCGGTGCACGCCGGCGCGCCCGGCTATCAAGCAATCACGCAGCGAACGGTGACGCTCGATACCGAAAACCAGGTGTTGTCGATCGTGTTGCCACGGGCGACAACGAACACGCTAACCGTGATCGGGGAAGTGCGTGCCTCTGCCGGCGAAACAGTGTCCACGGCGTCCGCTCCTAGCGTGACGCTGAACGCGCAAAATGCCGCCGGAGCCGGCGTAACGTCCGTTTCCTCAATGGTTTGGCCGCAGTTGTCGGTTACGCCCGTTATCCCGCTTGGTGGCGGAAGTAATGCGACGCAGGACTTCGCCGTACGCGGACCAGATCCGACCGAAACCCTCGTCGACATCGACGGCCATCAACAGAATAATGGCAATACGGGCGATTTTGACCTCTCGCTGTTGGATCCGGCCGCGTTGCAAGAGGTCCAGGTGCTCTACGGGATCGCCCCGTCCTCCCTTATCGGACCGAACCAGATCGGCGGAGGCATCAACATCTTGACGCTTCAGCCGACAAGCACGCCTCATTCTTTGATGCGCATCTTCGGCGGTTCGTACGGGACCTATGGCACGACGATTCAAACGACCGGAACGGACGATCGCTTCGGCTACGCGTTCTCGCTGCATGGAACTGCGTCGGACGGGTCGGTAAACCAGACGATCCTGGCGCCGCCCGCTGGTGGTCCGCCCGCAGGCGGGGGCGACGCGCGCAGGTTAGACGGCGGCGATGACGAGACGCTGCAGAGCGTCGGCAGCGGCTCTTACGGCGATTCAATGCTGGCGAAGCTACGCTACCAACTTGGAGGTGGTAACGGCTACGGTTACCTGCAGGTGAGCTTTCGCAACGCCAATATCTCCAAAGACGAGTCGGCGTTGCTCAGCAATTTTACGCCGGACGGCTTTAGCGGTGGCGGCGGTGACGATGCCGTTCATGTCGGCTCGATGCTCTCTCCGCTCGACGATGCCGCGTCCGGTGTCTATCAGAGCTTTGCCGGCACCTGGTTGGGCGAGCATCAATCGAATCTCGGCTTCGATGCCCAAATTCCGCTGGGAAACGAGATCCTCGACGGAGCCCCGGCGACGATCTTCCAGTACAGTCACATGACCTCATTATGGAATCAGTCTGTCTCCGGCCCGGGTGCCCAATCGCAGCAATATCTTTACAACCAGCAAGATTTGCTTGGCGACGACTGGATTCAAATCGATCATCATTTCAGTAACGGTTTGCTCTCGTTCAAATACGATCTGCAAACCGAAAGCCTGACGACGAACTATGTGCAAGGACAAGTCGTCGCCGAAGCACAGCATATCGGCGGTCCCTTCGGTCCCAATGACGACGCCGTCTCGATCGATCCGCTCGTGCAGCCGGCCGACGCGACGCCGCCGGTCCAGACGCTGGGACTCTCGCAAGTCCAGCGCTACGCGGTGTTGCGTTATAACGGCGACCCGACGAGTCACATCCATTATTCACTGGCAGCGTACGACAGTTGGTTTAGCTCCTGGGGCAACAGCTTCGACCCTCGAGCGGGATTGGTCTGGACGCCGACCGGCAACACGGCGGTGCGTGCGTCGGTAGGCACGACGTTTCAAACGCCGCAGCTCTCCGAGCTCGTCGTGCCCCCGCCGGCCGATCGGGTGCCTATTGGAGGCGTGATCTTCCTCGGCAATCCAAATTTGAAACCCGATCAGGCGACGGATTTCGACGTTGGCATCGAGCAGATTTTCGGGAAGGGGCGTCATCCCTTACATTTTGGAACGGACTTTTACCAAACCAATCTGCGCTCGCCTTCGAGCGAGAACAACCCGATACCGATTCCGCACTGCCAGACGCCACGTAATCCGGTGGCTTGCCCAATCGCCATGCCCGTCAACGCAGGTAATGGCGTTTACCGCGGGGTTGACGTTCACGTCGATCAGCAGGTCGCAAGCGATATGCATGTGCGCGCCGGTTGGGATGTCGACAGTTCTTTCCTCACGGTCATTCCTGTCGAGATTCAAGACGGAACGCTGGCAGCGGGAGAACAATCGCTTGGCCAGCCGTTGCATAAGGCGTACGTCGCGGTCGAGCAGGAGCCTCCATTTGGATTGCGCTATGGCGCGGAACTCTACTACGAAGGTTGGTACAACGAGTTGAATCGCTCACCGTACGCCACGCTTAACGCCCACCTCGCATATCGTCGCGACGGTTGGGAGTATGGCCTATACGGTACGAATCTAACGAATGTATATGCTAACCCCTTCACGGTAGTCGGAGGCGGGTTCATTTACGGCGGAATACCAGGAGCACCCGTTATACCGACCAATGCGTTTGTGCTGCAAGGCGCGCAAGCCATCTTCGTGGTGACGAGAATAATCTGATGCCTGACGAGACATCAAAGTCACGTTCCAAGTCAGACCGACGGCGAAACAGCGGCTCAGCTCGCTAAAGCGGCGGTTGCTCGAAGAAGGATTTCGCGAGTCGGAATCGAGCCTCGTCGAACGGCTCCTATCGCCCACGTTCATCGAAGCCCTCGAGACGAACGTCAAGCAACACCGGTGAATCGCGACGGAGATCGTTAGTGCGTTAGAAGAGTAGCGTTTGGAAGTCGCCGACGTGCTCGAAACCGACGCGCCGGTAAAGCCCGACCGCGGCATCGTTGAAGTCGTTGACGTAGAGCGAGAGGGTTGGCGAGACTTCCAGCAGACGGTCGCAAATCTCGGCGAGCGCGGCCGTCGCGAGGCCTTGCCCGCGCAGCTCCGGCGGCGTCCAAATTCCTTGGAGTTGAATCGTCCGTTCGCTCCACGGACCGACGTGGCAGAAGAAGCAGATGCTGCCGTTCGCGCTTCCGATCCACCAGAGCCCGCGTTCGATCATTTGCCGAATCCCCTCGCCGAACTCCGGCGAGCCGCGCTGCGGGTCGTAGCCAAGTTCCTGCCGGACCATTTGCGCCGAGCTATCCGCGACCGCTCTCCATTCCGCCGCTCGGGCTTGGCGAACGGTCGTACGCCGCTCGTAAGGACGAAGACGCGGCCGGTCCAGCATCATAACGAACTGACGGTCGCGCACCAGGCGCGGCGCGGCGTGCCAATCGCGCACGGCTTCCCAAAAAGCGCGAATCGTGTTGCGCGAGCCGACGATCATGCGTTCGTTGCGATGGCGCTTCGCGTGCTCGGCAAATGCTTGGATCGCCCGCGGCTCGGCAGTCAGCACGATCTGGCGTCCGAAGTAGCCGACACCGAAGACTCGATCGTGATCGAGCGCGACGGCAACGTTTTTTCGCGCGAGCGGCGCCGGATCGTGTGCGACAACGTGGGTAAGAAAGACGTTGAGAATCGGCGCGCGAGAAAGATATCGCAGCGCTGGTCCCTCGGTCGAGCGCGAGATCAACTGGATCATTGACCGCTGAAGGCAACGTCCATGAGCGGTTTGCTCGTCGGTTCTCTGCTGCCGCCCTCGGGTTCGAGCGTGATCGAGGCTTCGACGGTGGAACGAGCATCGGCCGACAGGACGACGAGTGCGACGCCTCGAGAGTCGGGCAAGAACGTCGGCGAGGCTTGCACCTTCGTGGAACCCTTGGCGAGCGTCCACGCCTGATAGACTTTCCCGCGCGGCGGCTCCGGAAGGGCGCGCAAGACCAAATAGATGCGGCTCCCACGCGTGATGACTTCGCCGTCGTGGATCTGATAATGCTGAGCGCGAGTGTCGAGCATGTCAAAGAGCGCCATTCGGTCGTTGGCGAGAGTCTGCGCGAGTGCGGTCGACCGCTCGGAGAGGTTCGCAAGCTCGCGCTGCTCTTGTTTGAGGTGCCCGAGCAGCGAAATATTCGCGATCGACGAGATCAACGCGATCGCGAAGCAGGCCGCCGCCACCAGATATGCGGGCCACGCCGTTGCGTGCTTCACTGTAACTATCTTCCCAGGGAACCTTCGAGGCCCTTCGCCGGGACGCGTCGTACCACTGGCGTCATGGAGCCGCTGGAGCAACTGTGCGCGAAAATTTCGGGCTTTCCCGGTTATGGCGGCGAGCTCGAGCGACGGCTTTCCGACGAATACGTGCGTTCGTATCTCGGCGAAGCCTTAGCCGAGCTTACCGCGCGCGAGGTGCTGCCGCCGGAGCTGCGCGAGCGCGTCGACGAGGTTATGCTGCGCGTTGGTTTCGCCGATCAGCACGCTTTTGCCGCGCACGCGCGCGGCAAAACGCCCGAGGCGGGCGACGAAAGTGCCGTGGTTGCGGCCGACGCGGCGACCGTTGCGCTGGCCGATCGCGCCGCGTCGCTCGACGCCGCGTCTGCGGCGGGCTATCTCGATCAGGTCACGGCCACGCTCGACAAGCGCGACGCGGCGATTCGCGCCGCTGCACCAACGATGCCGTAGTCGCCATTGCCGCTGCTCGTTGCAATTGCAGCGGCGTCGCTGCATCTCGTGCCCAGACCGGTCAGCATTGAATCGCTGACGTGCGCCGCGCGCACCTCGGTCGTGCCGAAAAGCGTGCCGCCCGGCTTCGATCCGGCGGCGCAAACCGAACTCAACGAGCGCTGGCGCGCGCTAGGAATAGGTTCGCTGCGAACGGTGGAGCGCGATGCGGCGATCTCGGTGCGGCATGACGCATCGCTAGCTCCGCAAGCCTATCGTTTGACCGTCGAATTGGGGCGCGCTTCGATCGAGAGCGCCGACGCAGCCGGCGCCTTTTACGCTGCGATGACGCTTGCGCAGCTTCCGGTTCGCGTCAACGGCATCTGGACGATGCCATGCGTGCGCATCGAAGATCGGCCGGCATTGCCGTGGCGGATCCTCTCCGATGACGTCTCGCGCGGCCCGTTGCCGACGATGGGCTATTTCGAGGAGCGGATTCGCACGATCGCCGCGTTCAAGATGAACGGCTACTCGCCGTACATGGAGCACGTATTCGTCAGCCCGACCGATCCGCTGCCGGCTCCGCTCGATGGAATAACGCCGGCCCAGCTTCGCGAGCTCGCATCCTACGCGGCGCGCTTTCACGTCGCGCTGATTCCCGAGCAGCAGAGCTTCGCGCATATGCACAATACGCTGCGTCTCGAGCGCTATGCGGGCGCGGCCGAACTGCCGCATGGATTCTTGATGGCGCCGAATGCCCCGCTTTCAACGGAATATCTCGAGCGCGTGATAACGCAGGAGCTGGCTGCCGTCGGGCGCCCGCCCTTCTTTCATATCGGCTCAGACGAGACGGCGACCCTTGGGCTGGGACAGACGCAAGCGTACGTCGCGCAGCGCGGACGATCGGAAGTCTACGCCGACCACATCGTCGCTATGAACCGGCTGATCGCGCCCTCGGGCGCCCGGATCATGCTCTGGGACGACGGAATCGAGAGCGATCCCGGCATCATGAAGCTCATCCCGCGCACGGCCGTCGTCGTCAACTGGCACTATGACGACCGGACCTCGTACGAGCCTTTCATTCAAACGATTGCGCGTGGTGGCTTCGCGCAAATGGTTGCACCCGGCGCGAGCAACTGGAACGAAATCTTCCCTTCCATTCCTACGGCGCTTGCCAACGAACGAATTTTCATCAAAGAAGGGAAAGCGGCGCCCGTTCTCGGCCTTTTTCAAACAGTCTGGCACGACGACGGCGAGACGCTGTACGAGGCAACCTGGTATCCGGTGATCTACGCCGCGGCTGCGGCGTGGCAAGCCGGCGACCTCACGCAGGAAGAGTTCGCGGACGATTTTCCAAGCGCGTTCTTCGGTGCGGACGATGCGAGCTACGCGACCGACGTCGGCGACCTGGCGACGGCGCTGACACGGCTTGAACCGCCGAACTACTCGTACGGGCAGACCGACGCGCTCTTCTGGGCCGATCCTTTCAACGCCGCGGCAGCGAATCAGATTTCATCGGAAGACCTGCGCACCGTTCGGCTCTCCGCGGAATCGGTCGAGCAGAATCTCTACTACAAACGGCCTCCGCTGCACGCCAATGCCGCATTCGTGATGTTCCTTGCCGCGCGACGATACGACGCGCTCGCGCGAAAATTCCAAATTGCCTCGGAAGTGCGCGCAATGTATGCCGACGCGCTCGCCCATGCGACGTCGGACCCCGAGCAAACCGAGCGGGACCTTTTGTGGAGCCGCTACTGGATGTGGGAACTACGCGACGCCTATGAAGATGTCGCACCGCTCTACGCGCGCGCCTGGCGTTACGAGAGCCGGGAGGGGCATCTCGCGAGCAACCTCGAGCGGTATCACCTGGCGGCGCAGAAGGCGATCGAGCGCGCCGACGCATTCTACCGCGCGACGCAAACGTATCTGCAAACTAAGACGCTTCCGCCGTTCGACACGGTAGTCGCACCCTGAGCGGAGTCGAAGCGTGAACGCGATCTTCGTCCTCGCGGTCTTCGCCTTCTTTGCGGTGCTGATGTATCTCCGCTGGGTGCCGGCACTCGTCGCGGTTCCGGCCATGGCGGTTTTGATGGCGCTGGTGGCCGGAGTGCCGGTTTCGAAACTCGGCGATATCGTCAGCAGCGGCGCAACACAGCTCGCACCGTTTTACGTTGCCGTCATCTTCGGCGCGCTATTAGGACGCGTCACGGTCGAAACCGGCATCGCGCGCTCGATCGTGGACTTCGCGGCCGAGTATGGTGGGGAACGACCGCTCGTGCTCGTGCTCGGCTTCGCCGTAATCGTGGCGGTGCTCTTTACGTCGCTCTCGGGGCTCGGCGGCATCATCATGGTCGGCTCGATCGTTTTGCCGATTATGATGACGGCCGGCGTGCCGCGGACGGTCGCCGCGACGATCTTCCTGATGGCGTTCGCGCTGGGCTTCATCTTCAATATCGCGAACTGGACGTTCTATACCACCTATTTCGGGGTTTCGCGCGAGCAGCTCGTACACTATGCGCTCGTGCTGGCGGCTATTGATGCGATCGCGTTGCTGCTCTACGCCGTTATATCGTTCCGGCGCGAGCGCTTCTACGCGACCTGGGTGGTTCGCGCCGAGGCGGAAGAGCACCGGCGCGTGCCGGCCGTCGCGTTGCTCACGCCGCTATTGCCGCTGCTGCTCTACTACCTGCTGAAGGTTGAAGCCGCGCCCGCATTCCTGGTGGCGGCACTCTTCGGCGTCCTCACGACGCGTCCGAGCCAAGCCGTGCAACGTCTAGTCGCGGCTGCGATCCGCGGCGTTGAAGACGTGGCCCCCGCGATCGTGCTCTTCATGGGCATCGGCATGCTGTTAGCTGCAACCCGCGAGCCGCAGTTCGCGGCGGCGCTGCAGCCGCTGGTCGCCGGCGGGTGGGTGCGTAATCCGCTTGCCTACGTGCTGCTCTTCGGTGTCGCGAGCCCGCTCGCGCTCTACCGCGGACCGCTCAATCCGTTTGGGGTCGGGATCGCCATCTTTACCGCAATGCTGGCCGGGCACGTCTTGCCGCCGGTAATACTAGTCGCCGCGATCATGGCCGTCGTTCAGGTCCAAAACGTCTGCGATCCAACCAACACGGCGAACGTGTGGATCGCCAACTTTACCGGCGTGCCGATTGACGCGATAACGAAGCGCACGCTGCCGTACCAGACCGGCGTCGCAATCGCCGCGACGTTTGCGGTCGCGATCGCGGCACCGGCGCTCTTTGGGCTGGAGCCCTTCGGCGCGCTCTTCCAAGCCGCTCGCGCCGACGAAGAGCTGCCGGGGTTCTATGCGCCGGCATCCTCGCGCGATCGTATCGCGGTCGACGATGACGGGACGCCGCTGGGTCGAGCGGCAGCGGATGCCGTCGCCGCGGCGATGACGACCGGCACTTGGCAAGCGATTCGGTTCCACGACGATCCAAACGCAGCCGATTGCGCGCGAAAATCATACGCGGCGTACGTGGACGTGACAACTTCGAGCTTCTCGTTGAGCGAAGGCGACGATCTCGATGTTGGCCTGCGACTGCAAGATTGCGGCGGCTGGATCGTCAACGAGTGGCACGACCATCAAGTGGTTCCGCCTCCACCGGCAGCAAGCGAAGCGCGCGCCCTAGCCGTGCAGGGTGTCGAGCGGTTGCGAGCCTGGGCGACGGCCGATCCGGTTCGCAGCGCGAACCTCTTCGCCATCGGCGTCGGCGCGCGGCCCGGAGACAAACCAACCTATTTCTACGCGCTCTTCCGCAGCTCCGACGGCGATCTGCGAGCCTACGTTCGTGCCGGCGGGCCCGCGTACGTGGCCGGAATGCGGTCGGGCGACGTCATCGAAACGATCGACGGTAGAGCCTGGTGGCTTTACGGCACGTATCAATCGGAGCGGCGCGCTTACGACGGCAAACCGCATGCGTTCGGAATTCTACGCGGAGGCCGCTCCATCGAACTGCAGCTCGGCCGGCCGTTCTCCGCATGAATCCCACAAAGCGCTTCGGCTCCCGCGCGAAGGCGTACGCGGCGTTTCGCCCATCCTATCCGCCTGGAGCAATCGACGCGGCGCTCGCGGGCTTAGGAGATCCGCATGGGTTGACGATTGCCGACGTCGGCGGGGGGACCGGAATCTCTGCGCGTCTCTTCGCCGAGCGCGGTGCCGCCGTGATCGCGATCGAGCCGAACGCCCAGATGCGCTCCTCGGCCGAGCCGCACGCGCGCGTCTGCTGGCGCGACGGGACGGCCGAGAGCACTGGTCTCGACGACGCGAGCGTCGACGCCGTCGTCGCGTGTCAGGCCTTCCACTGGTTTGCGACGATGGATGCGATGCTCGAGTTCCGGCGGATCGCACGATGCCGCGCAGTCCTTTTGCAGTACGAGCGCGACGAACGCGATCCGTTCACCAAGGCGTACGGGGACGTCGTGCGCGCATACGCGACCGACGACACCGAGGCGCTGCGCGCGCAAGCGCTGAGCACATTCGCCGAGTTTCCGAACGCCGTCGTCGCGCGAAGCGAGCATTCATCGAAACAGCGGCTCGACCGCGAGGCGCTCGTCGGGCGCGCGGCTTCGTCGTCGTATCTACCGCAGTCGGGCCCGGATGCCGAACGCCTGCGGCACGATCTGCTTGCGCTCTTCGACCGTTTTGAACGGCGCGGCGCGGTCGAGCTGATGACCGTCACGCACGCGCTCGTTGCCGGCTGGTAGCATGCGAGCTCCAAGGCGAAACGTACGCGTCGGCATTGACGTCGGCGGAACCTTTACCGACGTCGTCGCGATCGACGCGACAACGCGCGAACTCCTCGCGCGCATCAAAGTGCCGACCACACACGATGCTCGAGAGGGCGTTGCCGCGGGGATCGTGGCCGGAATCCACCGCCTTCTCCAAGATCCCGCGATCGACGCCGGTGCCATCGCCTTCATCGCGCATTCGACGACTCAAGCGACGAACGCGTTGCTCGAGGGCGATCTCGCGCGGGTCGGCGTCGTCGGTCTGCTCGACGGTTTGGCGTGGTTGTCGAAACGGCAGATGCGGTTCGGAGCGGTCGCGCTCGCCGCTGGGTCCACCTTTGCGCCGGCCTTTGCTTTCGCTTCCGCTCGCGACGAATCGGCCGTGCGCACCAGCGTGGATCGCTTGATCGCAGCCGGTGCCGAGGCGATTGCCGCGAGCGAAAGCTTCGGTGTCGATCGGCCGGCGAACGAGCAGCATGTGGTTGCGTACGCGCGAACGCGCGGCATTGACGCAACGAGCGGCCATGACGTGAGCGCCGCGTACGGCCTGCGCGCCCGCACCCGCACCGCGGCGCTCAACGCAGCGATCCTGCCGAAGATGGTCCGCACCGCGCGCATGACCGCCGCGGCCGTCGAAGGCGCAGCGATTCCCGCGCCATTGATGGTGATGCGCAGCGACGGCGGTGTGATGGGCGTGCAGGAGGTCGAACGGCGCCCGATCTTGACGCTGCTCTCCGGGCCGGCCGCCGGCGTTGCGGGCGCGCTCTTCCACGAACGTTTGAGCGAGGGAATTTTCATCGAGGTCGGCGGTACGAGCTCGGATTGTTCCGCGATTCGCAACGGCCGTCCGCAGATGCAGGCCGCGCGAATCGGCGGCCATCGCACGATGCTGCGCACGCTCGACGTACGCACGCTCGGCATCGGCGGCGGAAGCCTGCTGAGGATCGGCGCCAACGAGCTTCTCGACGTCGGGCCGCGCAGCGCCCACATTGCCGGTTGCGCGTATGCGTCGTTCGTTCTGCCCGAAGCGCTCGACGGCGCGCGGCTCGAACTCATCGCGCCGGCGCCGCACGATCCCGCGCAGTACGCGGCCCTGATCGCGCCGGACGGACGGCGCATCGCGCCAACGGTGACTTGCGCCGCCAATTTGCTCGGGGTGATTCCCGAGAGAGCGTTCGCGCGGGGGAACGT
>JBAVSO010000176.1:0-21550 GCA_049695635.1 Candidatus Cybelea sp.
CTTTGAGACCGACGATCTCGACTTCCTCGCCAACTTTCACCTGACCGCGCTCGACTCGCCCGGTGCCGACGGTCCCACGGCCGGTGATCGTGAAGACGTCTTCGACCGGCATCAGAAACGGCTTGTCAATTTCACGCTGCGGTTCGGGAATGTAATCGTCCACCGTTTCCATCAGCTTGAAGATCGGATCCGCAGCGGCATCGCCCTTGGTACCGCTGGAGTTGAGCGCCTTGAGCGCGGAGCCGCGAATGATCGGCGTGTCGTCGCCTGGGAAATCGTACTTGCTGAGCAGCTCGCGGATCTCCATCTCGACGAGCTCGAGCAGCTCCTCGTCGTCAACCATATCCACCTTATTGAGGAAGACGATGATCCGCGGGACGCCGACCTGGCGCATGAGCAGAATGTGCTCGCGCGTCTGCGGCATCGGGCCATCCGAAGCGGCGACGACTAGGATCGCGCCGTCCATCTGGGCCGCGCCCGTGATCATATTCTTGATGTAGTCCGCGTGGCCGGGGCAATCGACGTGAGCGTAATGGCGCTTGGGCGTCTCGTACTCCTGGTGCGAGATGGCGATCGTGATGCCGCGCTCTTTCTCCTCGGGCGCGTTGTCAATCTGATCGACGCCGACTTTTTGCGCCAACCCCTCGGTTGCTAGGCAGTGCATGATAGCCGCCGTCAGCGTGGTCTTACCATGGTCAACGTGACCGGTGGTGCCGATGTTGACGTGCGGCTTCTTGCGCTCGAACTTTTGCTTTGCCATCAGGTTCCTCTCAAGGTGCGATGTAAGTACACGGGTCCAGGCGTTTTGTCTGGCTTGGCCGCCCTTACGCGGTAAACGCCCTCCCCGGGAGGGCGCGTGCCACGGAATAGTAGCAGGCGCGGCGATTGAATGTCAACGATTCGGCATGGGCCGCGCGTTGTGCGTAATCGATACCTGCGCGCAGACAGGATCGCTGCCTAATCTTCGAGCAGCGCGGCGATGTCGCGCAGGTCGCTCGGACGCCCGCTCGCCTGTTTGTTCCTGATCTAGTCAGCCCTGGCGATTACAACCGACAATCAGTTTGGCGGCGGGTCATCCTTCAACAGGCTCAGGATGACACAGTGGGGCTCAGCCCTTTGACTTCGCGCCTACGGCGCTGCGCTCAGGATGACACGGGGGGAGACTAGGCGGGGGCGAGTTTTTTCCCGGCCGACTTGGCGACGATCTCTTCCTCGACGCTCTTGGGTGCCTTCTCGTAGTGCGAGAACTCCATCGTGTACGTCGCGCGCCCTTGCGTGGCAGAACGCATGTCGGTCGCGTAGCCGAACATCTCGGAGAGCGGGACGTTCGCGGTGATCACCTGCGCGCCGCCCGGAGCCTCTTCGGTTGCGTGGATCGCGCCGCGCCGCCGGTTTAAGTCGCCGTTGATTGCGCCCATGTACTCCTTGGGAGTGGTTACCTCAACCTTCATGATCGGTTCGAGAAGAACCGGACCTGCAGCGCGGTTTGCTTCCTTCCACGCCATCGACGCAGCGATCTTGAACGCCATCTCGGAAGAGTCGACTTCGTGGTACGAACCGTCGAACGCCTCCGCCTTGAAGTCCATCACAGGAAAGCCTGCCAGCACGCCGCTCTGCGCCGACTCGCGAATGCCCTCTTGGACGGCTTTCTGATACTCTTTGGGAATCACGCCACCGACGATCTTCCACACAAAGACGAAGCCGGTGCCCGGCGGTTGCGGCTCGACGCGAATCCACACGTCCCCGAACTGGCCCTTACCGCCGGTCTGACGGATGAAGCGGCCTTCCTTTTCGACGCTCTTGGTGATAGCTTCTTTATACGCGACTTGCGGCTTACCGACGTTCGCGTCAACCTTGAACTCGCGGCGCAAGCGATCGAGAATGATCTCGAGGTGAAGCTCGCCCATGCCCGCGATGATCGTCTGCTGCGTCTCCTCGTCGGTGCGCATCCGGAAGGTCGGATCCTCTTGCGCGAGACGCGCGAGCGCTAGACCGAGTTTGTCTTGATCGGCCTTGCTCTTCGGTTCGATCGCCTGATGGATGACCGGTTCGGGAAAGACGATCGATTCGAGCGCGATCGGGCCCTTTTCGTCGCAAAGCGTATCGCCGGTACGCGTGTCGGAAAGACCGACTGCTGCCGCGATGTCGCCGGCGCCGATAGCGTTGATGTCCTCGCGGTGGTTGGCGTGCATGCGCAGAATCCGCCCGATGCGTTCCTTGCGACCGGTACGCGAGTTGAGCACGTAGCTGCCCTTGTTCAGCACGCCGGAGTAGACGCGGAAGTAGGTTAGATTCCCGTAGGGATCGGTGGCAATTTTGAAGGCAAGCGCGCAGAACGGCTGGTCGTCGTCGGCCTTGCGAACGATCTCGCCGCCGGTCTTCGGATCGCGTCCAACGATCCGCTTGGCTTCGAGCGGCGAGGGCATGTATTCGACCACAGCGTCGAGCAGCGGCTGAATGCCCTTATTTTTGAAGGCCGAACCGCAGAGCATCGGCAGCACGGTGCCTTCGATCGTCGCCTTGCGCAGCGCCGTCTTCATTCGGTCGATCGGCAACTCCTTACCATCGAAGAACATCTCGAGCAGCTCGTCGTCCTGCTCCGCGATCGCCTCAACGAGGTTGCGCCGCCACTCCATCGCGAGCTCCTTGAGCTCGCCCTCGACGTCCTCGTGAGCCATCGTCGAGCCGAGTTCGTCGGTGTAGACGATCGTCTTCATCGTGAACAGGTCGACAACGCCCTTGAACTTGTCTTCGGCACCGATCGGGACTTGAATCGGGACGGCCCGCGCGCCGAGCCGCTCGCGAATCTTTTCGACGACGTTGAAAAAGTCTGCGCCGACGCGGTCCATCTTGTTGACGAAGATGATCCGCGGAACTTTATATTTATTTGCCTGGCGCCAGACCGTCTCGGATTGCGGCTGAACTGCCGCGACCGAGTCGAAGAGCGCGACCAAGCCGTCGAGCACGCGCAACGAGCGTTCGACCTCGACGGTGAAGTCAACGTGACCAGGGGTGTCTATGATATTAATGCGGGTGTCGCGCCACGTCGTTGCCGTAGCGGCCGACGTGATGGTGATGCCGCGCTCTTGCTCTTGCACCATCCAGTCCATCGTCGCTGCGCCGTCGTGCACTTCACCCATCTTATGCACGCGGCCCGTGAAGAACAGGATGCGTTCGGTACACGTCGTCTTGCCGGCGTCGATGTGCGCGGCAATGCCGATGTTCCTCGTGCGTTCGAGCGGATATTCCCTTACAGCCATGGCGTTAGTTTAGCGAGTTTACCAACGGTCATGGGCGAAGGCTTTGTTGGCTTCAGCCATTTTGTGCGTGTCTTCACGCTTCTTTATTGTAGCACCGGTGTTGTTGGAGGCGTCGAGGAGTTCGCCCGCCAGCTTCTCCTCCATCGAGCGACCGCCGCGTCCGCGGGCAAAGCCGATCAGCCAGCGCATCGCCATCGCCTGACGGCGGTCGGGGCGCACTTCCATCGGCACCTGGTAGGTAGCCCCACCAACGCGCCGCGGCCGTACCTCGACGAGCGGCATCGCATTGGAAAGCGCCTGCGAAAAGACTTCCATCGGGTCGCGGCCGGTCTTCTCCGCGACGATGTCGAGCGCCCCATAGGTAATATTCTCGGCAGTCGACTTCTTCCCGCGCAACATCACCTTGTTGATGAAACGCGCGAGCACTTTCGAGTTGAACCGAGGATCGGGCAAAATTTGCCGCTTCGGCGCTGGGCCTTTACGAGGCATCGAATCTTCCTTTACTTCTTCTTTTCGCGCTTAGCGCCGTACTTGGAGCGGCCTTGCTTGCGGTTCGCCGTGCCGGCCGTGTCAAGCGTACCGCGGATGATGTGATAGCGAACGCCGGGCAGATCCTTGACACGCCCGCCCCGCACCAGCACGACTGAGTGCTCCTGAAGGTTGTGGCCGATCCCAGGGATGTAGGCCGTCACCTCTTCGCCATTGGTCAGCCGGACGCGGGCAACTTTGCGAAGGGCCGAGTTGGGCTTCTTGGGCGTGACCGTCTTGACTTGCGTGCAGACCCCACGCCGCTGCGGATTCCCAGTCACCTCGAAGGTCCGGGTTGGCAGGTCAGGGTGGCCCGGCTTCGGTCCGGTCAGGATCACGCGGAACGCCCTGGTCTTGACCTTTTGCTCGGTCTTCTCGCGCCCGCGGCGCACCAGCTGGTTAATCGTCGGCAAAAAGCTCGCTCCTCAAAATGTAGACCACACAAAACACGGCCTCACCCGCAGGTGGGACCGAGGCTCCACTATACCAAGGGCCCCATTAGGCGTCAATTGCACTTCCGCTTCTGCTTGCTTGCCCGCTACGACTCACTCGCTGCGCCGGCGCGCCCCAGCTCGGTGGAGATCTCCTCGGGCGTGAAGCCGCGATGGCGCAGCATTCCCACGAATTTCTCGGTCGCTTCGCGCAGGCTGCGCATGCGCGAGCGCCGATTGATCGGGACGTCGCCGGCAACGCGGGTGCCACGCCGGCCATCGCCGAGCAGCCACCCATCAGCTTGTAACTGAGCGTACGCCCGAGCGACCGTGTTCGGAGCGATGCCGAGATCACCGGCTAGCTGCCGGACTGTTGGCAACGGCGCCTCCGGCCGAAGTTCCCCGCGTTCAATCGCGGCCCGGATTTGCTCCACGACTTGCTGATAGGGCGGAATCTCCAGCTCTGGGTCGACGACCAGATACTGCGAGTTCACCCGACGCCCATCGAATGCGGCAGAATGAAAACGGCGTGCACCATCTACGCTACGCTGATGGTTCGCCGCAACGGAATCGCTGCTAAGACCAACCCAACGAAGAACGCTACAATAACTATCGACTGAGCCGCCACCGCGTGGAGCGAGTATTGGGGTGGGACGCTGCGAGTCGAAAGCACCACGAAGACCAGCGCCTGCGCGCAGGCCAGCAAGGCGATGCTGGTTGCCCGGCCCGTGCGAACGCGCTCGTCGACTGCGTACTCGGCTTGCGGGTCTACTCCAAGCAGTAGCGCAGGAGCACCGGCGATGCGCCAAGCGATAACGCCGAGCACGAGCGTAACGACCGCGCCTACAATCGCGCCGACCCGCAGCGGCGGGTAAATCGCAAGCGTCAGCGTCGTAACGAAACAACAAATCATCGCGACGATCGCCGGCAACGGGAGCGCGCTGAGCGCCGAGCGCGGCAGTAGCGGCGCTACGCGCCGGTCCGTCGCGCGCCGAAATTGCAGATATCCGAGTACCGTGAGTATCGCGACCGCCAGACACAAAAGCCCGTACGGCGCGACGAACGGCACGGGGTAAACAAATGTTAATGCGGCGACGGCAACGCCGAATACGCCCAACCAACGTCCGTATGCCTCAGGAACGCCTTCGGCATTCTGGCGCGCCGCCATCGTGCGTTCCAAGCGTTCGCGCTCCTGGGGAGAAAGCTTACCTTCCGCGCACTTGAAATATTGCCTAATCCCCCAGAAATACTCGGGCGAGATAAGTGCCCAGAGACCCACGACGAAGATTGCGAACGCCATCAGCATTCTGGCGTGATCGGCGAACTGCGCGTGTGCGTGAATCATTGTATTGATACCCTAATACAATGCCGCTTTTGTGTCAACCCCTTGGTTCAAACACGGCGCCTGAACCGAGTTCAGCCGCCGGCAAAACTCTCTCGGCTTAACACGTCCACGATACGCTGCAGCGTACCGTCCCACCGGTACAGCAGGTAGCTCCAGGAATAGCAGTCTGAGACGACTCGAGGGCGCAGACAGGCGGCGGCAGGCCGGTGCTCTTGATCGCGAACGCTCGGATAAAGTATTCCATCGACCAGATTCTCCTCGTAGACGCGTACACCGTAACGCTGCGACGCTACGTACGAACTGGGATCGAGCCGCGGATCTTGGGAGCTAATTGACGTCAGATCGTCGAACTTACCCGTTATTCGAGCGCAGTAAGCGCGCATGTCGATGTCGGCGCTTACCTCGTTGGTCGCTCGATAGAAAAGTTCGACGTGAAAGCGGCTCTCAGCGACCGCCGCGCTAAGTTGCCGCGTAGCATAATACGTACCGAACGAGCCGTCCGAGAAGCGATTCGGACGCGTGTGCGTGAAGGCCGCCATAATCGGTGTCGTGCCCGCGCCTAAGATGCGATCCTCCGGACGGACGAGTGCGATCGCGCCGGCCTCGTCCAACACTCGCGGGTTCGTGCGCCGCTCAAGCGCCGCAAGCAACTCGAGATCTCGCGGGTCAGCAATGCGATCGAAAATTCCGACGAAGGGATACCGCGAGTGGATGATTCGAAAGCTTTGCGCCCAGTCCAGCGCTACCACACGCCGCGAGCGCCGTCCACATATCGCCGAACGCGAATGAGATCTTCGATTCTGCCGCTGAACATCAGGTCGGCGGCCGGTCTACCGCCAAACGGCAATGCCGCATTTGGCCGACGTATCCAAGAGTCTGCCTGCTCCGGACGAGTAAAAAGAATATGCAGCGCTTTGAAGATGCCCAAAAGAAAAGAGACACGATCCAACTGATCGCCGCTGAGCCGGGCGCGCTCGGGATGCTCGCGCCAGTTGTAGATGGTTTGTTTCGAGATATTACCGAGTGCGGCACGCTGCTCGCGCAAATCCATGTCCCAGGCGCGCGCGATATTCCCAAAGGCCCTAACGGCCGTGGCCGAAAGAGCAGTCGCCTCTATTGCTTCGGGCGTTCGCATGGTCAAATATTAGCCCTTATATGCTAAATAGTCAACTATTGGGCTCAGTGCAAGTGCTGGCGTTTGATACCGATGTAGAAGGAAACCACAATGGCCGCGAGCGGGGCGTTTCACAGCCAGGCGCGTCTAGGCGTCCTGGACGGGCTGCGCGGCATCGCCGTGCTGCTCGTGCTCTGGTACCACATCTGGGAAATCTCGTGGCTCTCGCCGAGCTGGTGGCTCGATTTTCTTCCGGCAACCGGGTTTGTCGGCGTCCATCTCTTCTTCTTCCTCAGCGGTTTCGTGATCTCGTACCCATTCATTCGGGCCGCGCAGAAAGCGACGCCACAGCCTTCGTGGCGTCATTTCGCTTGGAGGCGCTTCATCAAGATCGTCCCGTCGTACGTGCTCTCGATCGCGGCTGCGTATGCGATCGGTTACGCACAGGTTCAGCCGAATGCTGCAGTATTTCCCGACCTCGTCACGCACTTGCTCTTTATCCATACGTGGTTTCCGTCACGCTACGGCACGATAGACGGGGTCCTTTGGACGCTCGCGGTCGAGGTTGAATTCTACTGCATCTTTCCGCTGATCTGGTGGTGCTTCAGGCGGCAGCCATGGCTGACGGCGGGCGCGATGATCGCCGCCGCATGGTGCTGGCGCGCGGCGCTGGCGACCTGTTGCTTCTCGTCGCTCTTTGCGCAGTACTCGGAGAACCTTCCCGGCTATCTTGATATCTTCGCTTTCGGAATGATCTCCGCATATGCGTTCACACGCTTCGGCGATCGCTGGCGCGCATCGCGTGCTCGATACGCTGCGCCATTGCTCGCGATCGCGGGTTTCGCGTTGCTTGTGACGTTGCTACAGAGCCTTTATTCGTACCGGTTTTACGATCAGTGGGCCGGCGTTTGGCAGATCAATGGGAGACCGCTGTTGGGCGCGGCGTTTGCGATCGTCGCATTGGCATCGCTGGCAAGTCCGCGCTGGTGGCAGGCGCTGCTCGACAATGTCGTGCTGCGGTTCATGGCGACGATCTCGTACAATCTCTATCTCTACCACCAGATGGTCGCGCGCGAACTGCTTGCGCATCACATCCCGCCTTATGCGGGAGATCCCCACGAGAACGCGCGCTGGCAAGCGCAATATACCGCCGCCGCCTTCGCGGTCAACGTAATCCTGGCGGCGATCGTAACGTATTGCTTCGAACGCCCGCTCCTGCGCGTAAAGGACCCCGCGCCCTTCGCGGCTAGGCGAGCTGCGACTTGAAGATACTCTCCGTCAGCGACGCGACACCGGGAATGCGCACCTCTTTACCTAGAAATCCGGTAATGAACGTCCAAACCCAGACGATCAGCGCCAGAAACCAGAGGATCGGATAAAGCAGCCAGAGGTGGATGAAGCTCAGCACAAACGAGAGCACGATGTACAGTCCCCACGTCGTAATCGACTGGCAGGCGGCCCATTTCACGAATCGGTTCGTTCCACCGCCAACGAGCATGACGATCCCTCCGAGCAGACAGAACAGATAGGCTAATCCGGCTGCGACGTTCTGATCGAGACCAAACGGGGTATCTTTCGGGGGCTCAGTTACCGACATCGAGTGCACCTTTCGTTTTCAACAAGCTCTGCGAGCTTTAGGGTGTTGCTTTGCTTTACAACCAGAGCGTCCCTCCAGCGAGGGCTTTCTGGGAACAGGCACCAGACCTACCTTCGTGCAACGACCGCCTCATGCGTCGCGGCTGGTACCTGCTGCTGATTATGCCGTTCGCCGGCACGCTGCTGCCGTGGCTTTACAACCATCCACTGCCCGCGCTATTCGGCATTCCGTTCTTTTATTGGTATCAGCTCCTGTGGGTGGTGGTGACCGGCGCGCTGCTCGGACTCGTCGTTACCATGACTCGCGAGCGAGGCGATGTCTAGCGCCGCGCTCATTCTGGCGGTCGCGGTCCTGGGCGTTACGGCGATGGGTTTCCTTGCCGCGCGATGGGGCGACGCAAATCTCAACAAGCTCGAAGAGTGGGCCTTGGGCGGGCGCAGCTTTGGAACGATCGTCTCATGGTTTCTCTTGGGCGGCGACCTCTACACCGCGTACACGTTTATCGCGGTGCCTGCGCTCGTCTACGGCGTCGGTGCGCTGGGGTTCTTCGCCGTCCCGTACGCGACCATCGCGTACCCGATCGCCCTGATCGTGCTGGCCCGATTCTGGGGCATCGCACGCCGTCGCGGCTACGTCACGACCGCCGACTTCGTGCGCGACCGCTACGGCGATCGCGGGTTGGAGGTCGCGGTCGCGCTGACCGGTATCGTGGCTGCGCTGCCGTACATCGCACTTCAGCTCGTTGGAATGCGCACCGTCTTCGGCCGGTTCGAGATGCTCGGCGCCGGCGGCGCGCTCCCCGCGCTCACCACCGCGTTCGTGCTCCTGGCCGCATACACGTACACCAGCGGACTGCGCGCGCCGGCCCTGATAGCCTTCGTCAAAGACGCGCTCATCTACGTCACCGTCGTCGCCGCGATCATTTTCATTCCCGCGCGTTTGGGAGGCTGGGCCCACATCTTCGCGCTCTCGCAGCTCGCGCTCGCGCGACGGCCGCATCCTTCATCCATCCTCCTCACCTCGCCTCAGTACTTCACCTACGCTACTATGGCGCTCGGTTCGGCGCTCTCGCTCTTCATCTATCCTCACTCGATCACGAGCGTCCTCGCAGCAAAGAGTCGCGAAGTTGTCAGACGCAACGCGGCGTTGCTACCGATCTATTCGCTGCTGCTCGGCTTGCTCGCACTCTTGGGTTACTGCGCCATCGCCGCTGGGATCGAAGTCAAGGACACCAGCAACGTCGTGCCGCTGCTCTTCGCGCGCTACTTTCCGGAGTGGTTCACGGGCGTCGCGTATTCCGCGATCGTCATCGGCGCGTTAGTTCCGGCCGCGATCATGTGCATCGGTGCCGCGAACCTTTTTGCAAGCAACATCTTTCGCGAGTTCTCCCCCGCGCGTTCGCCGATCGAAACTCTTGTGGCCAGGGCGCTCACGGTAGCGATCTGCGCGGTCGCGCTGCTCTTCGTCGTTTTAGTGCCGGTGCCGTACGCGATCGATTTTCAGCTGCTCGGCGGCGCGCTGATGCTCCAGATCTTCCCGGCCTTCGTCATCGGTTTGTGGACACGCTGGTTCCACCCAAAGGCGCTGCTCGCCGGCTGGGCGTGCGGGCTCGTCGCAAGCTGCGCGATGGCCTATGCGAGCGGATTCAGCTCGAACTTCACGCTGCACGCCAACCGCGTCTCGTTGACCGGTTTCATCGCGCTCTACGGGCTGCTCATCAACCTGTTCATCAGCGTCGCAATGACGTTTCTCTTACGCGCGGCGCGCGTCGGCGCCGGTATCGATCGCACGAGCGCGGGAGACTTCGCATGAGCGAGACGATCAACCCGAACGGCTGGCCGCGCCCGAGCGGATACGCGAACGGAATCGTTGCGGAGGGGCGCTATCTGGCTATCTCGGGACAGATCGGCTGGAACGAGCGCAACGAGCTCGTCAGCGACGACTTTCTCGCGCAGGCGCGGCAGGCGCTCCAAAACGTGATGTCGGTGCTTCGCGCCGCGGGCGGCGACGCACAGCATCTCGTGCGTTTGACCTGGTACGTAACCGACGCGAACGAATACCGGCAGAGCTTGCGTGAGTTAGGCGCCGCGTACCGCGACATCGTCGGTACGCACTACCCGGCGATGGCGCTCGTTCAAGTCGCGGCGCTGCTTGAAGAAGGCGCGAAGGTCGAAATCGAAGCTACCGCCGTGCTGCCGCCGAAAGTTCAATCGTAGCGTCGCGCGAGCCGGTACGACAATCCGACGCGAGTAGCGGTCATTCTTCGATAAACTCCGCACCGAGTCGAAGGGTCAGGATGACAGGGAGGAGTCGCGGAGTTTGAAGCGTTGGAGTTTTCCGGTTTCGGTGCGAGGCAAAGCGGAGACGAACTCGATTTCGCGCGGCGCCTTGAACGGAGCTATTCGGCTCTTGCAGAACTCGCGCAGCTCGTCGGCCTTTTCGGGCGTCGCCGCACAGCCCTCGACGAGCACGACGAAGGCCTTGACGATATGCGTCTCCTTCTCCCGATCGCGCTTACCGACCACTGCGACCTCTTTCACGTCGGCGTGAGCAATTACCGCCTGCTCGACCTCGGGACCGGAGATATTGTAGCCGGCCGAAACGATCATGTCGTCAACGCGCGCGACGTACCAAAAGTAGCCTTCTTCGTCGCGGCGGTACGCGTCGCCGGGATAGTTCCAACCGCCTTGCACGTAGCTGCGCTGCCGTTCGTCTTGCAGATACTTGCAGCCGGTCGGGCCTTTGACCGCAAGCCGTCCTATCGTACCGTCCGCTACGCGCCGGCCAGAGTCGTCGTGAATCTCCGCGACGTAACCGGGCACAACGCGGCCCGTCGAGCCGGCCCGCGTCTGCGAGCTCGGCGCTCCGACGAAGATGTGCAGCATCTCGGTGCTGCCGATGCCATCGAGAATTCGAAGCCCGGTCTTTGCGTACCATTCCTCCCACACGCCGGCGGAAAGCGTTTCACCCGCCGAGATGCACGCGCGCAACGTCGAAATATCGTAGCGATCGATCGCACCGAGCATCGTTCGATAGGCAATCGGCGCGGTGAAGATCGTCGTCACGCCAAACTGCCGGATTGCCTCGAGCAGCTCGAGCGGGCCGGCCTTTTCGAGCAGCACCGTGGCGGCGCCGGCGTAAAGCGGAAAAAGCAGCAGACCCCCCAATCCGAATGTAAACGCTAACGGCGGGCTGCCGCAGAAAAGATCCTCGCGGGCGGGCTGCAATACGCGCGTGCCGTAGGTGTCGCAGATCGCCAGCAAATCGCGGTGATAATGCATCGCCGCTTTCGGCGTACCGGTGGTGCCGGAGGTGAAGGCGATGATGGCTACGTCCTCGGCTGCGGTCTCGATGTTGCGAAAATCCGCCGCCTTCGACGCCATGCGCAGCTCGAGCGAGTCCGGCGCCGGTTCGCCGCCCCCGAAGTACACGCATCGCACGTCGCTGCGCTCGCACGCTCGGTCGAACTCGTCGCGCAGGCGCGCATCGCAGAGCGCATGCGTAACTCGAGCCTTGTCCATGATGAATGACAGCTCGCCGGCTCGGTAGAGCGGCATCGTCGTCAGCACGATGCCGCCGGCTTTCAGCACGGCAAACCAGCACGCGGCAAGCATCGGCGTGTTCGGGGCGCGCAGCAGAACGCGGTTACCCGGTTCGAGCCCAAGATCTTCAACGAGCACGTGAGCGATTCGATTCGAAACCGCGAGCAGCTCCGCGTAGCTCCAAGCGCCGCCGCCCGGAAGAACGATGCAACGGTCAAGGGAACGGCCGGAGTCAACGTGACGATCGAGAAAATAGCCCGCCGCGTTGATCCGCTTCGGATAGCGACCGGCAAACTCGTCGAAGATCAACTCGGGCATCTGCCCCGGTGGCGGCAGGCGATCTTCCGCGAAGGTGTCGACGTGGCCGGTGAGGGGCACCGTCACGCTTTCAACGTCTGTTTCGCAATCACGAGCTGCTGGATCTCGCTCGCGCCTTCGTAGATTCGCAACGCCCGCACGTCTCGGTACAGACGTTCGACGATCTCACCGCGTGTCACGCCGCGGCCCCCGAAAAGTTGTACGGCGCGGTCGCAGACGCGTCCCGCGGCTTCGGTCGCGAACCATTTCGCCATCGCGGCCTCGCGCGTAATGCGCGCCGCTCCGGTATCCTTCATCCAGGCAGCGCGGTAAACGAGGAGCGCGCTTGCGTCAATCTCCGTGGCCATAGCGGCGATAGCGGCCTGCGTGAGCTGGAGCGACGCAAGCGGCGCGCCGAAAAGCGCGCGCGATTTGACGTGCTCGACCGACTCGGCCAACGCGCGCCGCGCAAAACCAAGGGCCGCCGCGCCGACGGTGCTCCGAAAGAGATCGAGGGTCGCCATCGCGATCTTGAAGCCTTCGCCCTCCGCGCCGATCCTGCGATCGGCTGGAACGCGTGCCGCCTCGAATCGCAGCGTTCCCAGTGGATGCGGCGAGATGGTCTCGACGCGCGCGGAGACCTGCACGCCGCGCGTTGACGCATCTACTGCAAAGGCGCTCAGCCCTTTCGTGCCGGCCTCTCCGGTACGTGCAAAGACGACGTAGAAGTCGGCGATTCCAGCGTTGGAGATCCAGCTCTTCTCGCCGTCGAGCACGTACTCGTCGCCGTCGAGGCGCGCGCGCATCGCCAGCGCGGCGACGTCCGAACCGGCCTCGCGTTCCGAAAGCGCGAAGGCCGCGATGCGACGACCCGCAGCAACGTCGGGCAAATAGTGCCGCTTCTGTTCGGCGTTGCCGAAGAGCGTCACGGGCGCGCTGCCGAGGCCTTGCATCGCAAACGCGAAGTCGCCGAGCGCGCTGCAGTAGGCGAGCGTTTCGCGTGCCAAGCAGAGCGTGCGCACGTCGAGGGTGGCGCGCACTCCTCCGTAGGCATCGGGCACGCAGGCGCGCAGCCAGCCATTCTTCGCAAGCGCGAGCACCCACGAGCGGCAGCTCGCATCGGCATTCCCCTCATCGTCGAACGATTCGGTCTGCTTCAGCCAGCGCTGGAGCGCGTTCGTAAAGGCCCGATGCTCTTCGTCGAAAAACGGCCATTCCAGGCACATTTTCGGTCAATCGCCTTCGAAGAGCGGCACGCGCTTCTGCGCGAACGCCTCGTAGGCGCGACGGAAATCGCCGCTCTCCATGCAAAGCGCCTGCGCCCGCGCTTCGGCATCTATCGCCTCGTCGAGCGGCATCGCCCATTCGTCGTGCAGCATCTGCTTCGTCATCGCGTGCGCCTTGGTCGGACCGTCTGCGAGCCCGCGCGCAAAGCTGCGCGCGCGATCGAGCAGCTCACCCGGCTCGCAGATTTCGGTAAAGAAACCCCACTCGTACGCTTGACGTCCGGGCATGGCCCGCCCGGTGTAGAGCAGCTCGGCCGCACGGCCGAGCCCGATAATTCGCGGTAGCATCGCGCACGCGCCCATGTCGCAGCCGGCGAGTCCAACGCGCACGAAGAGAAAAGCGACGTGCGAGCGTTGTGTGCCGAAGCGAAGATCGCTCGCCATTGCCAGAATCGCCCCCGCTCCCGCGCACACGCCGTCAACGGCGGCAACGATCGGCTGCGGCGCCGCACGCATCGCTTTGACGAGGTCGCCGGTCATCTGCGTGAACTCTAAGAGCTCGCTCGGCGACGCCGCCGTCAGCGGGCCGATGATTTCGTGCACGTCGCCGCCCGAACAGAAGTTTCCGCCGGCGCCGGTCAGCACGACTGCCTTGATTGAGGGCTCGCTCCGCAAAGCTCGGAAACGGTCGCGCAGTTGCGCGTAGAGTTCGAAGGTCAACGGGTTCTTGCGCTCGGGCCGATCTAACGTGATCGTCATAAGCTTGTCATCAACCTCGCAATGCGCGTTCGTCATCGTATCCGTAACGGCACGTTCTCTTCGTAAGCGCGGCCCGCGCTGTTCCGGGCGATGACACGCAGGCGGTAGGCACGCACGAAAATTGGCGGCGTATCGAGAACGTCCAGAACGAACGAGAAACGTCCCGGAGCGCGTTTCGGCGCGTCGATCGAGAAGAGATTCGTCCGCACCTCGAGACTCGCCACGTTGGTGCCGGTCACGAACTGGCCGGACCAATGCGTGCCGCGCCTTACGTCGAGAGTCGAAAAGCGCATCGCGAAAATGCGCGGCGGCGCATCGTTGCGCTCGACGCGCGGCGTCGGCAAGGCTGCCAACCCGACGGCAAGATTGGCCGGTGACTCCGGAAGGCGCGACGCGCAGGCCGGGAGCAGCGCCGTAAATGCAAGCGCGCCGATGCGAAGCAGCACGGTTGAAGCGTACGAAAACCTTTACGACGCCACCTGCTTGCCGGAAGGCGCTTGCAGACCGACTCCATAACGGCCTTCGCATGGTTGAGCAGCGTGCCGCGCCGCGGAGCATAGCGCTAGACTATGCCGTCGGTATCTGCGGGGTCTGGATCGCCGCCGGATTCTTCCTAGACGCGTGGGCTCACGGTCACGTTCCGGTAGAAACGTTTTTTACCCCATATCACGCCGTCTTCTACACCGGCCTCCTTGCCGTCGCGATCGTGCTCGGCGCTTTCGCACTACGTTACCGCAGCTATGGCTACGCATGGGCGAGCGCCGTTCCGCGCGCTTACCGGCTCGCAATGCTCGGCATTCCGATCTTTCTGGCCGGTGGAATTGGAGACTTGATCTGGCATCGACTGTTCGGAATCGAAGAGGGAGTCGATGCCCTCCTCAGCCCATCGCATCAGATTCTCGGACTGGGGATATTCTTTTTGTCGAGCGGACCGATTCGTTCGGTTCTCTCGGACCGTCGCGCCGCGACGCTCGCGCGCCAGCTTCCGCTCGCTCTCGGCCTGGCGACCTGGATGATCTTGGTGCATTTCGGCACCGCCTACGCCTTCGATCCCGGGGCCGGTCGCACTAATGCGCCTCCACCGATCGCGCCCTTTACTCCCGATTATCTGACCGCTCTCTCGATTGGCTACTATAAGATCGCCACCGGCGTGCTGATCGTCATCTTTCAGAGCACCTTGATGGCGGGATTCGCGCTTTGGCTCGTTGCGCGCATGCACGCGAGCCCAGGAATGCTGACGCTGCTCTTTACGATCGGAAACGCTCCGGCGGCGGCCGCATTCACAAACCAAACGCCGCTCCTTGCCGTCACCCTCGCGCAATCGTTGCTCGCCGGAGTCTTCGCCGATGCCTTCGTCCAGCGTTACGATCCGCAGCCCTCTGCCGGCTCGGCTACGGCCTTCCGGTGGTTCGCCGTCGGCGTGCCCATGACGTACATCGGCGTTTATTTACTTGCGATGTCTATCGCCGGCGGCGTCTGGTGGGATTGGAACGTCGCGCTCGGCGCGTGGATTTGGTCGGGCGTCTGCGGATTTGCGCTTAGCCTCTTGATCCTCGCGCGCCGCACTGAGTGATACCGCTCGCACTCTCGTCGGTCGCAGCGCTGCTCCACCTGGCGACGGCCTGGCGCTACGGCTATTTCCGTGACGAGCTCTACTTCATCGCGGGCTCGAAGCACCTTGCGTGGGGGTACGTGGATCAGCCGCCGGTGGTCGCGGTCGCAGCGTGGTTTGCGGCTCCGACGGGCTACGCCTTGCTCGCGCTGCGCGCGCTGCCGATCCTGGCGAGCGCGCTCACCGTATATCTGGTAGCGCGACTCGCTCGCGAGCTCGGCGGTGGACGCTTCGCGCAACTGCTCGCAGGCGTCGCGACGCTGCTAATGCCGGCATACCTGCTGCTCGGAAACACCCTGACGACGACCTCGTTCGAGCCGTTCTCCTGGACGCTCGCCGTTTATTGCTGCGTAAGAATCGTGCGCGTTCCCGACTCGCGGCAAGCCCCGTGGTGGCTTGCGCTAGGACTTACGACCGTCTTTGGCATGTACTCGAAGTACTCGATGCTTCTCTTGGTTGCCGGCCTTCTCGCGGGTCTGCTTGCAACGCCCCAACGCCGCGTTTTACGTTCGCCGTACGCACTCTCCGCGTTCGCGGGGGCGGTCCTTCTACTCGCCCCCAATATCGTCTGGCAGGCCTTGCATGGCTGGCCGATCGTCGAAGTGCTGCTCGGGGACGTCGCGCACCGGCACGCGTTTGCCAACGGGCTTGCGTTGGAATCGCTCGACGTAGCCCGCAACGCGCTCGACTTCGTGCTCGAGCAACTGCTCTACACCAATCCGGTCGCGGCGCCCGTTTGGATTGCCGGCCTGCTCGCGCCTTATTACCTCGCCGCTCTCCGTGACCTGCGGTTCGCTACGATCGGGTACGTCGCCATTCTGCTCGCTGCAGTGGCACTTTCGGCCAAAGGCTACTATATCGTCGGCATCTATGCGCCACTCTTCGCGATCGGCGCGACGGCGATCGAACGCGCGGCCGCAAGCGTGCGGATCACGATCTTCGCGTTGCTCGCTACAGTCGGCATCTTGGCGCTTCCGCTCTCGTTGCCGCTGCTTCCCGTCAACGGGCTGATCGACTACAGCAAGGCGCTAGGCATAACCGGTCGCAACGGCACGCCGCCGCATCTCATCCAACCCGTCTTTGCGGAGGAGTTCGGCTGGCAACGACTGGCTCGCGACGTCGCCGCAGTTTATCTCTCCCTGCCGCCCGGCGTGCGCAAACGCACCGCTATTTACGCCGACACATACGGCGACGCCGGCGCGCTCGACTTTTTTGGACCGGCGTACGGACTGCCTGGTGCAATCTCGAGTCAGAACAACTACTACCTCTGGGGAACGCGAGGCTTCGACGGAACGACGCTCGTCGCGATCGGCGCAACGCGCATTGAGCTCCTACGCCGCTTCTATCGCGACTGCGTGCTTTCGCGCACATCTGCGGAACCGTACAAATGGATCGTCGAAGGCCCCGCGCCGATCTACGTCTGTCGCGATCCGGTGGCACCGCTTTCGGTCATTTGGCCGCAGCTACGTTGGTTTGGAGCCTAAGCCAGGGTCGAGCCCGGAACGACCCGCGCGACGCCGGTGAGCGAACCGTTTACGACGTCGAGGACGGCCTGCGCGACCTCGTCGACTGTCGCAATGCGCCCTTCAGGATTTCCGCTCGCCAGTAGCTCGCGCGCCGCCTTTTCGCTGCGGCCCGTGCGCGTTGTGATGTTTGCGACGGCGCGCGCCATCATCTCCGTTTCGACGTAGCCGGGGCAGACTGCGTTCGCGGTGACGCCGGTAGAGGCAAGCTCGGCAGCTATCGCCCGTGTAAAACCAATCACGCCGTGTTTGCTCGCGCAGTACGCCGAGAGATATGGTGCGCCGTCTAGCCCGGCGGTGCTGGCGACGTTCACGATGCGGCCCCAACCTGCAACGACCATATCGTCCACGACCTGGCGCGTGCAGAGGAACGTTCCGGTCAAATTCGTTGCGAGGATTCGTTGCCACATCGCAAGATCCGTTCGCTTCAGAGGTGCCGATTCGGCTATCCCTGAGTTGTTGACCAGAATCTCGATCGGCCCGTGGGCTTCGCGCGCCGCAGCGAAGGCGCGATCAACTTGCTCGTCGTTCGTCACGTCCGCTTGGGCTGCGAACCACCCTTCGACTCCGCTCAGGGTGACACGGGGGGTGCGGCTGACGATCGTGACGCGAGCGCCCTCGCGCGCGAGACGCTCTGCAATCGCCAGACCTATCCCGCGCGCGCCCCCAGTGACGAGCGCGTGTCTTCCCGAGATACTCACGGCGTACCGCTCGCGGCTCGCGCGACGAGGCGCTCAAGCTGTTCTTTTCCAGGGAGATACTGCACCGGCCAAGAGGCCTCATGGTAACCCAGCTTCGCCGCCGCGTGCAGCGTCCAGAACGGGTCGGCGAGGTGCGGCCGCCCGAGTGCAACGAGATCGGCTCGCCCACCAGCGAGAATCGCGTTGACTTGATCCGTCTCGGTGATGTTTCCGACGGCCATCGTAGCGATCCCGACCTCGTTGCGGATCCGGTCGGCATAAGGTGTTTGGAACATGCGTCCGTAAACCGGCTTCGCGTCGGTCGACGTCTGGCCCGTCGAAACGTCTATAAGGTCGGCACCTGCCGCTTTAAACGCGCGCGCGATCTCGACCGAGTCCTCGCCGGAGATGCCGCCGTCAACCCAATCGGTTGCCGAAATTCGGACCGACATTGGAAGGTTGGCCGACCAGACCGCGCGGACCGCGCGAAAAACCTCCAAGGGATAGCGCAGGCGGTTCTCCAGCGAGCCGCCGTATTCGTCGGTCCGTTGATTGCGCAGCGGCGTGATGAACGCCGAGAGCAAATATCCATGCGCGCAGTGCAGTTCGAGCATGTCGAAGCCCGCCGAACTGCCCATCTCAGCGGCGCGGACGAATGCATCACGAATTTCACGCATCTGTTGCTCGGTCAGTTCCGACGGCATCTGATTAACCGGCGCGTACCGGATCGCCGACGGGCCGACGATCGGCCAGTTCCCGTCCTCGAGCGGCTCGTCCATTCCCTCCCACATGAGTTTGGTCGAGCCTTTCGGACCCGAATGTCCGAGCTGCAGGCAGATTTTAGCAGACGAGCACTCGTGTACGAAATCCACGATCCGTTTCCAGGCTGCGGTATGCTCCGGAAGATACATCCCAGTGCAGCCCGGCGAGATACGCCCTTCGCGCGTCACGCAGGTCATCTCGGTAAAGATCAAGCCCGCACCCCCGAGCGCCCGCGTTCCGAGATGGACGAGATGGAAGTCTTGCGGCGTTCCGTCCACCGCGCTGTACATGTCCATCGGTGAAACGACAATGCGGTTCGCCAGTTCGAGGCCTAGCAACCGAAAGCGCGTAAACATCGGCGGCACGACGCGTCCCGCGAACCATCTCTCGACGCCGTCAACATAGGTCGTGTCGCGCAGCCGCAGGTTCTCGTGCCCGATGCGCTGGCTGCGCGTCAGCAAGCTGTATGCGAACTGTTCCACCGGCAGCGTCGCGTAGCGCGCGACGTTCTCGAACCATTCGGTCGAGTTGCGGGCCGCATTTTGCAGCTTGAGGACTTCGACCTTTCGCGATGCTTCGTACTGCGAGAGGGCGCCGTCCAGCCGACCCGGGTCGGAATTACATGGAGCGGTGAGTGCGTCCGCGAGCGCGATCGCGTCCTCCATCGCCAGCTTCGTTCCCGAACCGACCGAAAAGTGCGCGGTGTGGGCGGCATCGCCGAGCAGAACGACGTTTTCGTGCACCCAGCGTTCGTTGCTCACTCGCGTAAAGTTCAGCCAGTCGCGACCGCGCAGATGGGCGCTATTTGCCATCAGCCGATGCCCACGCAGATACGGCGCGAAGAGCCCTTCGCAGAACGCGAGCGTTTCTTGCGTGCCGGCCGAGTCGAGGCCGTGCGCAAGCCACGTCTCCTCCCTGCACTCAACGATGAACGTGCTCAGTTCTTCGTCGAAGCGATAGGCGTGCACCGTAAACCAGCCGTGCTCGGTCTGCTCGAAGAAAAACGTGAACGCATCGAGCGGCAGCGTGGTCCCGAGCCAAACGAAACGGCATAAGCGCCGGTCGAGCTCGGGCTGGAAAGCGTTTGCGTAGGTGCTTCGGACACGACTGTTAATCCCATCGGCGCCGACGAGCAAGTCACATTCGGCGCGAAGCGCCCCGACGTCTTCCACTTCGTGCGAAAAGCTCAGCTCGACGCCCAGCGCGGCCGCGCGGCGTTGAAGAATCTCGAGAAGATGTTTGCGCGAGATTCCGGAAAAACCGTGACCCCCGGAGACGATCGTCCGGCCATCGAAGTTGATTTCGATGTCGTCCCAGTGCGCGAACGCTTGCGTAATCTCGCTATGCGTCGTCTCGTCCGCCGCCCGCAGATTCTCGAGGGTCGCGTCGGAAAAGACCACGCCCCAGCCGAAGGTATCGAGAGGCCGATTGCGCTCCAGCACGCGTATCTGCCAGGCCGGAAATCGCCGCTTGATCAATATGGCGAAGTAAAGACCGGCCGGACCGCCGCCGACGCACGTGACGCGAAAGTTCTCGGGGAATGGCATCAGGTCAAAGTTTGATGAGAGGCGCAGACGAATCCCGCTCGGCCGTGGTACGCTACGCCCGAACCGGAGATGAAAGTCCTCACGTCGCGCGCACTGGTTTTCGGCCTCTGCGTCGTTGGAAGCCTGAGCTCATTCGCGGCGCAAACGCACCGCGTCGCGGCTGCGGTGTCCCAGAGCCTGCCGAGCGGATCGTACGAGACGCGTACCACGATTCCGGTGACGATCGACGGTCAACGAGCCACCTGCATTCTCGACACCGGAACTTCTGCGATCGTCGTCTCCCAATCGCTCGCACAGGCCGCGCACCTTTCGGCGCAAGCCGGTACCTTCGAGGTAGCGCCCGACGGCCGCACGTATGTGGATCGGCAGACGGAGATTCCGCACTTCGGCGTCGCCGGATACTCACTTCACAACGTACCGGCTTTGATTTCGTCGAATCTGACCGAACCTGGTGCACTCTGCGGGTACGATTTCTTCGCGCATTTTCCGACGCTGATCGATCGGGACCACCACGTCGTTACCCTGTTCCCGGCTTCCTCGCAGCTTGCACGCATGCACTGCGTGGAGGTTGACCTCTCACCCCACGTACCGCTTGCTACCGTAGAGATCAACGACACGTGGTTTAACCACATCGTGCTCGACTCAGGGATGGGTGGCGGCGGCATGCTTTGGGAAGGTGTACGAACCCAGCTTCACCGCCCGCTCGTCGCGAATGCCAACTTTCAAACGATGCCTGGCGCGATTGCGCAGGGCTTCGCCTGTGGAGCCATCGCTTCGGTGCGATACGCTTCGGGTGCACCGCAAAGCTCGATGCCGGTCTGCACGGAACCCCAGCGGCCAGATGGTTACAACGGCATTATCGAAACGAACCTCGATACGGTTCACGCGATGGCCGTTGACTATCCGCATCGTCGCATTTGCTTCGACGTGAGTGGGTACTCGGAAGTAGCTTCTCCGGCGTATCCGACGCATCAGGCGAGCGCCCCGCGGGACGCGTGGGCGCGCTTTAACTACCTGCGCCCACCAAAAACCTAAGGAAGCCTTGATTTCGTCCATCTCGTTGTCGCCGAGGGCCTCGATTACCATAGTAAACTTCGGCCCTCGGCTCCTAGAGCTGAATCGAAATCAGGGCTTCCTACCGTTTCGCTTTAGAGCAATTAGGAGGCCGTCGCAGACCGGGAGAAGCGCTACGTCGACCCGATCGTCGCGACCCGCCTTGCTGTTGACCGCGCGTAAGGCGCGAGTGTCGGGATCTTCATCCGACGCATCAAGGACTGAGCCGCCCCAGAGCACGTTGTCCACGAGGATCAGGCCTCCGGGGCGAACG
>JBAVSO010000177.1:0-43544 GCA_049695635.1 Candidatus Cybelea sp.
ACAAAGTGCTCTATGCCTTTAAGGGAGCGCCGGACGGCGCGAGCCCCTACGGCGGATTGGTGGCGCTCAATGGCGCGCTCTACGGAACGACGCTGAACGGCTCGAAAAACTACTGCTCGTCGAGCTGCGGCAGCAACCTGTGCTATCTCGGATGCGGCACGATCTTTACGGTGACCAAGGGTGGTACGGAAAACATCATCTACAACTTCGACGGCACGTTTAACGGCGGCCACGACGGCTCGTGGCCGTTCACAGCGCCGACCGTGCTCAACGGCCAGCTCTACGGGACCACCTCGAGCGCCGGTGAGTTCGGTGACGGCACCGTTTACACGACGACTCCCTCAGGCTCCGAGCAAATCATCTACAGTTTCAAGGGCGGCGCTTCGGCGGACGGGCAAGATTCTGAAGCCGCGCTAATCCCGCTCTCTCGCAAGCTCTACGGCACGACGGTCTACGGCGGCAGTACGAACTGTGGCGGCGCCGGCTGCGGCACCGTCTTTTCGGTCACCACGGGGGGAACCGAAAAGGTAGTCTATAGCTTCAAGGGCGGCAATGATGGCGAGCGCCTCTACGGGCCCGTGACCGCAATGAACGGCAAGCTCTACGGCTCGACCTTAGAAGGCGGCGGAACTGGCTGCGGTGGTAACGGCTGCGGGACGATTTTCGAGTTGAGCCTGCGGGGCAAAGAACACGTGCTCTATCGCTTCGCCGATACGACCGACGGCGCATTTCCGAACGGTCTTACCGCCGTGAAGGGCGTGCTCTACGGCACCACTGAGGGCGGCGGGAGCCGAAGCTCGGGAACGTTCTTCTCGGTGACGACGTCAGGCACGCTCACCACGCTCTACAGCTTCAAAGATATTCCCGACGGCAATCTCCCCGGCGCGAGCCTGATTTACTCGAAGGGCGAGTTCTACGGCACCACGGTCGGCGGAGGTACTGCGGGCCACGGCAGCGTCTTCAAGATCAACCCAGCCGGAACCGAAAGCGTGCTGCATAGCTTCCTTGGCGGCAGCGACGGGTCAGATCCCAACGCGCCCGTCTCCCTGTTGCGCGGCGTGCTCTACGGCACCACGATAAGCGGCGGCAATGGAGGGTGCGCGAATAACTACGGCTGCGGCACGATCTTCAAAGTAAAGCCGTAGCGCGATGCCTAGGCCGCGGCGATCGGTTGCGGCCCCAGTCTCAGCTACTTGGCGCCGGTGACCTCGACGATTTGGCTCGGTTCCCCCGAAAAACGGGTCGTAAACCACGGGTTGCCGGACGCGTCGATCGCAACGCTGAGCGGATTGTACGGCAGATCGTAGGTGATCTGCCTCCTGCGTTTGTCGATGTGCCAGAGCGCGCCTTTGTAGGCAAACGGATCGCCACCGGTCATCCACATGCCGCTCGAATTCGCTGCAAGACCACTGGGGTAGGCGGCTTCCGAAAGGCCTTTATGGTGAACGCGAACCAGGTGAACTCTGCCGCCTTCAATCGTTCCCAAGAAGTTCGCGCCCGAGTCGCGGTGACCGAAATCGTTCGTCGTGAACCAGGGATGACCATCGGGCCCGATGACGATCGACTTCGCCGCCACGTTCGGACAGCACGGCTCGAACGCCGCGATCATGTGGATAAAACTCCGCAGCAACTCCTCTGAGTGCGCGCCACGCTCCACGACTTCACCACGCGTTTTCGGGTTCTGCGCGACGAACCACAGATTGCGATGGGCGTCGCTGGTCAGCGCTCCGTTCGGCGTCATCAGCATCGGCAGCAGCTGCACCGCGATGGTTCCGTTCTTCGTCAGATGCGCGAGCAACGGCTGCGAGCCGAAGCCGACGATCCACGGTTCGCCGTGGGGTCCGAATGAAATGCCGAGCGCGCTGCTGTTGGTGTATTGGGGCGCGGAATACTCGGTGATCGTTCCCGAAGGGGTGACTTGACCGAGCGCGACGCCGCGAAAATCGGAGAACCACATGTTGCCATCGGGACCCGCAACAATGGAATACGGATTCGCGCCGGGCGGCAATCCGCTCGTGAACTCGGTGACCGTGCCGCCGGGCGTAATCTCTCCAATCGCCGGCGTTCCGCTGTCCGTAAACCAGATGCTGCCGTCGGGACCAGCGGCAAGGTCGTTTGCAAAAGCGCTTGCCCGAAAACCTGACGTTTGACCGGCGGTATAAACCGTAAACGTTAGGCCGCTCGTTCGTACGGTTGATGGAGCGGCGGATTGCGGAGCGCGGACCGCGGAAAGAAGATTCTGCCCGGAACACGCTGCGGCGAGTAGGAGCGCGGCTAAGGCGCTGAACTTCCTCAACATCCCCAGGTCTTCAGCATGCCGCGCAGCTTCTCCGGGTTGCGAACGACGTACATCGCCGCGATGCGTCCGTCCACGATTTCCAATGCGGTCGCGTCTTGAACGCCGGCGGCATTGAAGGTCAGGGTGCCGGGCATCCCGTTGAGCATCACCAGATCCATCCGAATGACGTCGCGCCAACCTTGTTTCTCCTTTAGACCAAAGATGAATTTCGTGACGCGCTCGCGTCCGATCACCGGCACGGTTGCAGCCGGGACTTTCCCGCCGCCGTCGCTAGTAAAGACGACGTCGTCGGTGAGCAGGCGCTCGAGCGCCGCAGGGTCGTCGCCTTGGATCGCGGCTAAGAACGCATCGCGCACGCGCAGCAACTCTTTCGGATCGGTGCGCGAGCGACGGCCGGCGTCGCGCACGTGTTCGCGCGCTCGGGTCGCGAGTTTGCGAACGGCCGGCTCGGCGCGCCCCAGCGTCTGCGCTACTTCCGAAAACGGCACGTCGAGCACGTCGTGCAGTAAAAACGCGGCGCGCTCGAGCGGCGCGAGCCGTTCGAGTGCGACCAAAAGCGCGAACGAGATGTCGTCGGCGAGCGTCGCCGCGGCCTCGGGATCGTCGCGACTCTCGGAGAGGATCGGTTCGGGAAGCCACGGTCCGACGTAGACCTCACGCTTCGCGCGCGCCGAGCGCAGACGGTCGAGGCAGAGCCGGGTCACGATCGTGCGCGCGAGCGCCCGTTCGTCGCGCACCTGCGAGGTATCGAACGCGGCGCTCCAGCGCAGGTACGCGTCTTGCGTCACGTCTTCGGCTTCACCGTGCTCGCCGAGCATGCGATAGGCATGGCGCACGAGCTCCGGGCGCAGCTCTTCGAACCGCTCGGCGTGCGCCAGCATTACGCGTATTGCGGACGCTGCATCGCCAGCATTTCGCCACCGACGCGCAGGCGAACGCACGCGTGGCCGTGACCGATCGCGTATTTGAACGTGGGATAGGCTTGCGCACCGACGATCGCGTACGCGAGCGAGACGAGCCCGGCGCGCCCCCAACGTTTGAGAATCTCGGCACGCGGCTCATCGCCGCTGCCGTCGCGCGCGATCGTCGCGAGCGCGAGCTCGACGCCGAGCAGCGCTGCCTTCGAACACTTCGCGTAATCGCGCTCGAGGATCGCTCGGATTATCTCCGGCTTCACCCCCGCCGCTTCAGCCATCGAAACGCCGAGCTGCAAGCACGGTCCGCAGTCGGCTGCCTTACCCGACGTCAGCGCCGCGCCGTAATACGCATCGAGCGGAACCTTCCGATAACGTCCGAGCTTACCCAGTGCTTGCATCGGCATGACGGCACCCACGCCGGCCTCATTGACGATCTCGCGCATGTAGCCGGTATCGTATCCCCACCGGCGTCCAAACTTGTCGAGCTGCTTCTTCACCAACCACTTCAACATGTTGCTTTCTGTCCTCCGCCACTTAGACGGAGGCAGCCCGAGATATGTGACATCCGGCCCGGTGCGTGCAGCTAGGCCGGCAGACCTTCTTTCAGCATCGAACGTAGCGTCGTCCGCAGCTCGGGCGAATCCTCGTGTCGATGGACGGCGACCGCGTGCTGCGCCGCCGCTTCTACCAGCTCGTCGTCACGGTCGGCGGATATCGCGATCGTGCAGTTCATTTCGCTCGGATACTCTCGGCAATCGATAAACTTGCGAGCCATAGTGTCCTCCTTCGTCCCGGCTGGGCCGGGCTCTGTGCTTTCAGCAGGCGCACGGCGTTTCCCGCACTCGCCGGGGCGGAGTCGAACGGTTGCTTGGCGTAAAGGTCCGAGCATGAATATCTGGTCACATCGAAGCGCTGCGTTTGGCCTCTTAACGGTGCTCGCAGCGGCAGGTTGCGGCGGCAGTTCTATCGCGCCCGGAACGTCCGCCTTGCCGGCACCGGCGCCGCTCGCGCGCGGCGCCGGCAGTTGGATGTCGCCCGATGCAAAGCGCGCCAAGGAGCTGCTGTACGTTGCCGATCCGACCGGCTCGCCGTCGTACTCGGGCGTCATCGACGTCTTTCAGTTGCGCGGCTTGAAGTATAAGCTCGTCGGTCAGATCGAGGATGACAACTATCCCGACGGAATGACGACCGACGCCGCCGGCAATCTCTACGTGACCGACATGGGCGTCAAAACGGAAGGGCCGGCGCCGGGCGACATCAAGGTATACCCAAAAGGCGGAACGCAGTACGTGCGTCTCATCGTTCCGGCGTACTGGACGCCCTTCGACATCGCGGTCGGCAAAGACCAAACGCTCTACGTCTCGAATATCGCGCCGCTCGCGTCCTTTTCGCCAGGCTCGGTCTCGATCTATCCGCCGATGGCAAGCCAGCCATCGCGGACTTTGGAGTTCTCCAACTTCCAGGTGTACGGCATCACGCTGCATCATCAGACGAGCACGTTCTACGTCTCGTACGCCGGCGCGGGCAGCAACGGCGAGATTGACGAGTTCGTTCACGCGCGCGGCAAGCCGAAGAACTTAGGCGTCTCGTTCGGCTCCCCGTGGGGCCTGCTCGAGGACGGCTCCAACAACCTACTGGCGTGCAGCGGCAGCGGTACGATCAATGTCTATGCCGAGGCAACCGGCAAGCTCGTGCAGCAAATCTCGGTTCCCGGCGGCGCGCTTTGGGAAGCCTTCAATCGATCGCGGACCAAGCTTTACGTGACGAATTTTCAGGAGGTCGACATCTTCAGCTATCCCGCGGGGAAATTGCTCGGAACGATAAGCCAGCCAGGCTGGGGCGGCCGCTCGAACTATCCGACCGGCGTCGCGCTCTGGCCACCACCTCAGTAAGAAGCACGGCCAATTTCGATCTTGCCCGCCCTTGGGTTCGCACGGCGAGCTCCGCTTCTAATGAGTCGTCGAGTTGATTGGCTGCGCGGGAGTGGGATCGGGATCGGCGATGAGGTCGAGGTCTTTGCGCAAGCGGCGATAGCTCACTCGTGGGGCACCACGAAAGATCTCAAGAACCGTCGCTAACGGCGCGCCTTTTCGTCGGCGCGCTTTCAGCTTGCGCTGAGAGATCTGCCTGCTCACATCGCAACTGTAGCGCGGCGTGGTGACATTCGGCAAGCCACAGCTCGCAGTTTAACGTAGCGCCGATAAAGGTGTTTAGCACGTCGCGAGGCCAGCACATGACGCGTGCTGCCGTTCGCATCAAGACGTCAATGTCGCCGAGAACGTCGGCGCGCAGGTCGATGTCCCCGACGAACTGGCCATCTCCCAGCTCCGAGACCTTCGTATCGTGATACAGACGTCGGCCTTGCCGCGGAGATGACCGAGAACCGGTTGTTCGCCCGATCGTGGCCGACGACCGAGGTTGGGTGCAGCTATGACTTCGGACTAACGGCGACAGCGCTGGGATTGTAAAGTCCCGTGAGCCGGTGAAGTGGTTTGCCGCCTTTAGGATAACGCCAGATGCCCACCTCCGCATACGAGGGAGCCGTACCGACGACGTCGCTGCCCGCGATCCAAACCGACTCCACCTGATAGAGCGAAGGCGGTATTCCTTTGAGTTTCGTGTGGCCGACTTCGGTGGCCTGGCTTGCATTGATGCTGTACTCATGGATCTCCCCGGAATATGCGTCCTCGATGGCGAGGTCTTTGCCGTCCCATTGAACGCTGCTGGGGCTGACGATACCCACGTTGAGGCTCAGCGTTTTGAACGTGTGCCGCTTCGCCGGAAGATACCGAAAGTTTGGATAAAAGCAGCACGAGTAGCTTCGATAACGGTAAAAAACGCCGTCTACGTAGAGATTGCTTGCGTCATCGTAGCCGAGCGCGTCGGGATACTGCAAGCGCGGGTCCATGTATTGCGTCGGCGTGCCTTGGCCGTTCTGAAATATCAGAATCGAGCCCGTACCGGATTTGTCATAGCCAACGACGGCGAGATCGCCGGTCGCCGGATCGACCGAACAGGCACCGGCGGACTCGCCGGAAATCTTCAGCGTATCAATCGGCTTGGTTCCACCGTGCGCGTACTTGAGGATCAGGCCATCTTCGGTAATGAACACGTTTCCGGTCTTGTCGACGCAAAGGCCGTTTGGCTGGGTTAGCCCCTGCAACTTGCCGGCCAACTTCAGCTTCGCGGGCAGATACGCGTAAAAATTGACTTCGGAGAAGCCGGCGACGATCACGTAGAGCAGGTTCTCGCTCGGGGGCGGGCCCGGCGCGTTCGACCGGGGTGCTGCGGGCGTGCTCGAGAGCGGCGCTGACTGGCCGCCGCATCCGATCAAGATCAACGTCAAAGCGCAGGCTGTGAGGGATTTTTTCATTATTCTTAACCCCTAGGGCGTGTATGAAAAGACGGTTCCGGCGTTGTGGAGACCGCTGCCGCTCGTCGTGCCGTAGAGTGTACCGTGCAGCACGACGAGCCCGCCGGTCGGGCTGCAGCCGTCTTGCGTGCCCCCGGCAAAGTTGTGCAGAATCGTCTCTTGGCCGCTGGTCGTAATGCTGAACAGAATACCGCAGATGCCGTAATAGCCGCTGCCGCCCCACTGCGTGACTCCATACAACAATCCGTGCAGTGGCGTTAGCCCGGCCGTCGGCCAAAAGCCGTCGGGAGCGCCTTTGAAATTGTAGATGACCGCTTCGTTGCCGCTCGGCGATACGCGAAAAACCGTGCCGCATTGGAGCGCGCCCGCACAGCTGCCGTTGCCGCCATAGTACGTCGTGCCGTAGAGCGCACCGTTTTCGTAGACCAAATCTCCGGCGGGATAGCCGCCGTCGGGATCGCAGCCATAACTCCCACCAAAGTAATGAACGACGCTGACTTGTCCGCTGCCGTTGAGGCTGTAGACCGTTCCCGAGCAAAAGGTGTCGGGACCGTTATACGTCGAGCCGTAAAGCACGCCATTGACCGGAATAAGGTTCGAAAGCGGCCCGGCGGGACTCTTGAAGTTGGCGACGTGACTCTCTTGACCGCTAGCACTCACTTTGAAGATCGTGCCGCAACCGCTCTCTCTTGTCGAAGGGCCGATCGGCGGAGAACCCGCGAAACAGTAAGAACCGTAGGTACCGCCGCCGAAATACGTCGTGCCGTAGATCGTGCCGTTCCACGCGGTCAAATCGCCAAGCGGCTCGAATCCGTCGGCTCCCGCCTTGAAGCTGTGCAGCACGGTGAGCTTTCCGGTCGGCGTCATGCGGAAGACCGTTCCTTGCCCGTGCTCACCGCCGAGTGCGGTGGTTCCGTACAGCGCGCCATGCATCACGCGTACGCCGGAAACCGGCGCGGAGCCACCGCCGTAATTGAAGCTGTGCACGACGCGCTCGGTTCCGCCGGCGCTCATCGTGAAGGCTGCGCCGACGCCGTAAGTACCGCCGGCGATTGCGGTGCCGTACAGCGCGCCCTTGTAAACCGTCATGCGCGCCTGTGGGAATTGCGCGTCGGCTTCGGTGTTGAAGCTATAGATCACTTTGTAGGAACCGGAACCGCCGCGCGTGCCGGCAACGTGCATCGCATTAGTTGCCGGCAAGAGCGACGGCATACTCTCACGCGCGCATGCGGTGATGCCGAAAACGAAAAAGCCGAGAACAAAAGATGAGGCTCTCACCTTACGTCCCTCCAGAGCGCGCGGCGTGTCGTTGCGCCGGGCGCTTCGAAACCTTCCTTACGGTTGCCCGGTCCTCCTCGGCAGGCCGTCCGGCCGAGTGCCTTAGCTGCGTTTTCTGTGGCCGTTAGTGAATCGCGATCCCGTAGGGATCGTAGAGGCGGGTGTTCGCTCCTACGATCGTTCTAATCGGCGCGGCCATGCCGTTTGCCCCAGCGGCGTAAACGTTAATATGGCTGCGCCTGCCGTTGAAGCTGGTTACGTAAATATCGCCCTCGCTATCCACGGCGACGCTTTGCGGCGAGTATATCCTCGTTGGCGCCCCATGGACGTCTTGGAGCGCCGGGCTATCGCCGTTTGCGCCGGCGGCGTAAACGGTGAAACCCCCGTGGAAACGGTGTTTTCCGACCGCCAAGTTGCTGACATAAACGTTCAGGCTTGAATCGAGCGCCAGGTCACTGGGATCGTCCAACCTCGTGAGCCTGCCCTTGATAATCCTAATCGGAGCAATGTGGCCGCTGCTGCCGGCTGCATAGACGGTGACGGAGTTGTTCCCGTTGTTCGCAACGTAGATGTTGCCGGCCGCATCCAGCGCAACCCCGACCGGACGATCCAAGCGCGCTCTCGAGCCGTCGATCGTTCCAACTGGTGAAACGTTGCCGTTAGCATTGGGCGCGTAGAACGTAACGCGGCCGAAGCCCTTAGGGCTCGAGAAGTTTGCAACGTAGATGTCGCCGTTGACGGGATTGATGGCGATGCCGCCCGGCGAGATCAGCCTAGTGTTCGGTCCCGCGATAGTCTGAATCGGCGCGACGTTTCCCGTAGCGCCGGCTGGGTAGACCGTGACGGAGTTTGACGTGTTAGCTGCATAGATGTTTCCAGCCCCATCCACCGCGACGGCGTTCGGGGATTCAAGCCGGGTCTTGGAGCCCCTTATCTCTTGGATCGGAGTAGCGTTGCCTGAGGCACCCTCCGGATAGACGGTGATGGAGCTATGGTCTGAGCCCAGATTTAAGACGTAGAGGCACGGACATGCGCTACTTTCATGCTTGATGGACCGGCCTTGCTGACCGGCGATCAGCGTAGAAGGTGTGTTCGTCACGCTGCATCCCGACAGTAATGCAGCAGCCGACCAAATCCTAAGCGCGGTTAGCAAAGCGGTGCGATATTTCATGGGGTCGTGTCCCCTCTTGAAAAGCGGTTTAGCCGCTCGATAGTGCGAGCGGTGCAGGAACGTCATTCGCGATCGTCTGCGAGCTACCTAGCGCAGGCGCTGGGTTCAAGAGAGCATTTTGCGTCGCGATTGACACCATGGTCGTTCGCGGCGTGTTGCACTGCTCACTATGGCTGCAAAGACGATGCGGGCGGCGGTCGTGCCGTCGGCCGAAGATCACCGCTTAGAGCTGCGCGACGTTACCGTTCCTGAGCCCGGTCCGGGGCAGGTGCGCATCAAGGTCGAGGCATGCGGCATCTGCCACAGCGACGCGCTGACGCTGCTCAACCTCTGGCAGGGCATCACGTATCCGCGCATTCCGGGGCACGAGATCGCCGGGACGATCAACGCGCTCGGCCCTCAAACGAGCGGCTGGAGCGTGGGCGACCGCGTCGGCGTCGGCTGGTTCGGCGGCGTAGACGGCACCTGCGATCGCTGCCGGCGCGGCGACTTCATCACGTGCCGCAACCTGCAGATCCCCGGAATCGCCTACGACGGCGGCTACGCGCAGTACGTCGTCGCGCCGGTCATCGCGCTGGCGCGCATTCCCGACGAGCTGACGGCGGTCGAGGCCGCGCCGCTGATGTGCGCAGGCATCACGACTTTCAACTCGTTGCGCCACAGTCCGGCGCGCGCCGGCGACCTCGTCGCGGTGCTCGGCATCGGCGGGTTGGGACATTTAGGCGTGCAGTGGGCGGCGAAGATGGGCTTTAACACGGTCGCGATCGCGCGCGGTCGCGATAAGGAAGAACTTGCGCGACAGCTCGGCGCCGCGCACTACATTGACAGCGGCGCCGAAGACGTCGCGGCCGAGCTGCAGCGGCTCGGCGGCGCGAAGGTGGTGCTCGCCACGATCACGTCGGCCGCGGCGATGACGCCAGCGCTGGGCGGACTCGGCGTTGACGGGCAACTGCTGATCGTCGGCGCGTCAAACGAGCCGCTGCCGGTCGACACGCTGTCGTTGATGAATCGCCGCGGGTCGATCAAAGTCTGGCCGTCGGGCGCCAGCAGCGACTCGGAAGACACGATGCGATTCGCCGTGCAGAGCGGCGCGCGCGCGATGATCGAGGTGGTGCCGCTGGAACGCGCAATCGAAGGTTACGAGCGCATGATGAGCGGCGCGGCGCGCTTTCGCATGGTGTTGGATATCGCGAAAGCTGATTAGTAGCCCTGGGCCGAGCCTGCGGGCGTGCGCCGGTCGCTTCCGCCCTCGAGCACACCGGTTGCCGGATCGATGACGATGGCTTGCGCCGAGCCCCACGGCGGAAATTGATGTAACGCATATCCCATCTGCGCGAGCCGCTGCGATGTCTCGCCGGAGAGCGCGCCCGGTTCGTATTGGAGCAGGTCGGGAAGCCACTGCATGTGGGTGCGCGGCGCGTCGACCGCCGCTTGCGCGTCCATTCCATAGATCAGCGCGTTGAGAAGCGTTTCCAGCACGATGGTAATAATGCGCGAGCCGCCCGGGCTTCCCGTCACCATTGCGAGTTTGCCATCGCGCGTGACAATCGTCGGCGCCATCGACGAAAGCGGCCGCTTTCCAGGCGCGATTGCGTTTTGACTGCCTTGCACGAGCCCGTAGAGGTTCGGCACGCCGGGTTTTGAGGTGAAGTCGTCCATCTCGTCGTTGAGAAAGAAGCCGGTACTGCCGGCCTCGACGTCGGCACCGAACGAGTCGTTGATCGTGTAAGTGACGGCGACGGCGTTCCCCCAGCGATCGACGATCGAGTAATGCGTCGTATCGCTGCCTTCATTCGACGCCGTGCTCAACCCGGGATGCACGTTCGCAGAGAGTGTCGCGCGTTCAGGCTTGATTTTGGCACGCAGCCGTGCGGCATACTCCGGCGCAAGAAGCTGGCCGACCGGATCGTGCACAAAATCTGGATCGCCGAGGTAGGCGTTCCGATCCGCGTACGCGAGCCGCTCCGCTTCGGTAACGTAGTGAATCGACATCGCGTCGTGCCGGCCCCAACGCGCGAGCGGATAGGGCGCGATGATGTTGAGGATCTCGCAGAGCGTGACGCCGCCGGAGCTTGGCGGCGGTGCGCCGATGATCTGGTAGCCGTCGAAGCTGCAGTGCAGCGGTGGCGCTTCTTCAACCGTATAGCGCGTGAAGTCGTCCATTGCGAGGATACCGCCGTTTGCGCTGCTCGCGGCGACGATCGCGCGCGCGATTGGTCCGCGATAGAAAGCGCTGGGACCGTCTTTGGAGATAAGCTCGAGTGTGCTCGCAACCTGCGGCTGACGAAAACGCGTTCCCGGCGGCGGAGTCTTTCCATCGGGCAGCAGTTCGTCGCCGGCAGTCAAGACAAAGCCGTCGCGCGCCAGCGCGACTGCGGGCGCGATCAACCGCTCGCGTGACATCGTCCCGAACTCGCGGCGAGCCGTCTCCAGCCCGGCGACCGTTCCGGGCACGCCGACGGCGAGCCAGCCACGCAGCGAGGCGGTAGGCCTAACGTTGCCGTGCGCGTCGAGATACATCGTCGCCGCGGCGCGCAAGGGCGCCCGCTCGCGAAAGTCGATGAAACGTTCGCGCCCGTCGTGCAAACGAATTAACATGAAGCCGCCGCCGCCGATGTTGCCGCAGCACGGATCGCTGACGGCCAACGCATAACCGACGGCAACCGCGGCATCGACGGCGTTTCCTCCAGCGCGGAGAGTATCGACGCCAACTTGCGTAGCATCGTGCTGCGCGGTTGCCACCATCGCGTGCTGCGCGGTTGCGCCGGCATGTTCGGCGCGCAGAGCGATTGCGGCATTCGATAGGAACATCAGCGCCGTTAGTCCGGTCGTGGCGAACATGCGCGTCTTCATCTCGGTGCAAAGTATTAGCCCTCATTGCGCGCCGGCCTGTCGCAGGCTCCGGCTGCGTAGGCAGCGGACTCGGCGAGCCGCTCGCGAACCAAGCGCCCGTATGAAACGATGCCTCGCGATCTTCTTCGCCGCGCTGTGGCTCGCCGCGCTCGGACCCGCAACGGGTGCGACCGCGAGCGAGTCCGACGCCGCTCTGCGGACCGCGCTGCAGCACGATCTCAACGCGCATCTGGCGGCGCGCTCGAAGATCGAGCACATCTCAACGATCTCGCTGAGCATGAGCCTGCACGGCCAGCCACAGAACATCAACGTCACGGCCGGAACGACGAAGTTCGGCGGCGGCGTGCCGGTGACGCCGGCGCAGCTGTGGCAGATCGGCAGCAACACCAAGGCCTTTACCGCTGCGATCGTTTTGCAGCTCGAAGCGGAAGGGAAGCTGACGATCGATCAGACCGTCGGCCATTGGCTGCCGCAGTATCCGGCCTGGAAGAACGTGACGATTCGCCGGCTGCTAAATATGACGAGCGGTATTCCGGGCTACGACAACGTGCCCGCGATGCTGGCCGATTACGCGAAGAATCCGACGCACGACCTGACGATCCCCGAGCTGATAGCGTACGTCTATCCCGGAAACCCGCATGCGCCGCCGCCGACAACCGGTTACGACTACTCGAACTACGTGCTGGCCGAGCTGATAATTGAGCGAGTCGCCCATAATACGTATGCGAGCGAGCTCGAGCGCCGGTTTCTGCATTCCGATCTCGGACTGACGTCGTCGTATTATTCGGGCACGCAGTATCCGGCGAGCGTGCTCGACCGCATGGTCGCGGGCTATTTCTTTAGCCACGACGCCGACAACGCCGGGTTGGCGCCGCTGCTCGGCACCGACGTGCGGCCGTATAGCGTCTCGTGGATGAAATCCGCCGGCGCGATCGTGTCGACGCCGGAAGACGTCACGCGCTGGGCGCGCGCACTCTACACCGGGCCGATGCTGCCACCTAAACAGCGCGCGGAGATGGAAGAGCTCGTTTCGCTCAAGAACGGTAAGCCGATCGCAGCCGTGAGCCAGAGCGATCCGCGTGGCTTCGGTCTGGGTGTCGCGCAACTGACGACGCCCCAGACGGGGACGATTTGGTTTTACGAGGGCATGACGCTCGGCTACCGCGTGGTGCACATGTACTTTCCGCGCCAAGATGCTGTGATCGTGTTCGGCATGAATAGCCAGCCCGACTCGAAGGAGAATTCGTCGAACACACTCGCGCTCGCGGTTTACGAAACGCTGCACGCCGCCGGACGTTTGTAGGAATCGCAGGGTGACGCGGATCTCGCGCGGCGCCTTCATCGGTTCGTCGCTCGGCGTCTCGGCGCTCGCGGCGATGCGTTGGCCGACGGTTGCCCGCGCGGCAGCGCCCGCTACGGCGATCGTGCCCGTGCGTGTGGATGCGGGACGCATCATTCGCACCGTTGTCGGCCTGCGTCCATATCGGTCGAGCGGCTTCGTGCTGCGCGCGCAACGTTTTGGGTCGAAAGTGCTGGTGCACAACTACGGACACGGGGGCGGCGGTTTTAGTCTGTCGTGGGGCTGTGCGACGCTGGCTGCCGATATGGTTGCCGATCGATCACCGTCGCAGGCCGCGGTGCTGGGCTGCGGCGTGATCGGATTGACTACTGCGCGAATTCTGCAGAACCGTGGGTGGCAGGTGACGATCTATGCCGCCGATCTGCCGCCGGCGACGACGTCGAATGTTGCCGGCGCACAGTGGACGCCGACGACTGTCTTCGCACGCGATGCGGTGACGCCGGCATTCATGGATACGTTTCGCAAAGCGGCGCATCTCGCGAACCGGCAGTTTCAACTGATGGTCGGGCCGACGTACGGTGTCCGCTGGATCGACAACTACGCTCTCGAACGCGCAGGCGGGACGAGCATCCCCGAGCTCGACTATTCGACATGGGCCGGAATTGTTGATCTCTATGCGGACGTGGAAACGATTAACCCCGCATCGGTGCCGTTTCGCGGCTTCGCGAGCGTGCATCGGTTCAGCACGATGCTGATGGAGCCGAACACATTTCTGCCCGCTGTACAGCGTGATTTTCTCTTGCAGGGCGGACACATCGCGGTGCGCGATTTTCGCAGTTCGTCCGAGGTCGCGGCGTTGCATGAGCCGGTCGTCTTCAACTGCACCGGTCTGGGAGCGCGCACGCTCTTCAACGACCCGGTGCTCGAGCCGGTCCGCGGACAGCTCACGATTCTCGAGCCACAGCCCGACGTTGACTATACGTATCTGACCGGCGAGCTTTACATGTTTCCGCGCTCCGACGGTATCGTGCTCGGGGGAACGTTCGAGCGCGGCAACTGGTCCACCAGCGTTGACCTTGCCACGCAGTCGCGCATACTCGCCGGGCATGAAGCAATTTTCAACCCGTCTTGTTTGCATCAAGCGACTAATGTGTCAGCCTGAACATCCGAGTCGCCGCACAGACGGTTGATCCGGATAATGATACCGACCTGATACCGGGACTGCATCAAGAATAGCAGATGAGTCGAGATTTGCGAGAGACGTAATACCAATGCTAGCGCGGGAGGGTTGCGTCGCCGATTATTGGCGATGTTTTGCCGATGCACTGCATGTCAGTCCAGCCGAAATCGTGGATTCGATGTGGACCGATGGACGATATTTTCGCAGTTTTGGAATGCGAATCACGCGCTGGACACCGCCGTAAACGCTCGAGCGAGCCACCAGACCCGTACGCTCCCATAGTTAACGAAAGGCGTTGTGCTGTGACGGGTACCCATTAAAGTAGTCCGTTTTTCGAGGCAGAAATCCTGAGGCTCAGGCCTCGAAAGGAATCCGCCTTGAGAAAGTCCCGCTTCACCGAAACACTAGCGCCCACGGCGTAACGCCGGAGGAAATTGACGAAGCGTTTATGTGGCCGACGAGTCGGTACGTCGGTCGGGCGATTTGGACCGGCGAGGACCGGAGCGCGATTGTGATTCGACCGCGGATCTAATCCATATTCGGTCAGAGACTCGCTAAAAACGCGTCAATCGCTGCGAACAATTTTTCCGGCTGGTCGAGCATGATGAAGTGGCGTGAATTGTCGATTATTACGACCTTCGCCGTAGGATCGCCAGTGAAGAGACTCGCGTAGTATGACTGCTTCTGCTCCAGGGTCGTCGCCGGGCTGTATGGATTTTGCGGGTCGAGCTTCGCGTCGAAGGGGCCGATCTCGAGCAACGGCACTCCGATCTTCGAGAGACCCGGGCGCAGATCGGCCGCCATCACTTCCTGCATATACGTTCCAGTCGCCGTGATGTTTGCGCCGGCGGAAAAGCCCAGCGCCGTTTGCACGTTCGACGGCATCGCCATATAGCTGAGCTGTTGCGTCTCTGCACTTTGGAAGTCGGCCGGCGATTCTTGCGAGATCTTATCCCCGACCTGCGCTGCGATGGCAGCGCGCTGTTGCGGCGTCAGCTTGTCGAGACCGGCGAACACCGGCAGACCGTCAATGGCGATTGCGCCGCGAATCAAATCGCTATGCTCCTCGGCGAGACAAATCGCCAAGAAGCCACCTAAGCTGTGACCGATGAGGACCGGCTTGTTCGCGCGTGGCAGAAATGCGACAATGTCACGATCGACGGCATCGAGCATCGGCGCCGCAACCGGCGGCCGGCTGCCAAAGCCGGGCAGCGTTAAAACATAGATGGTATGCGCGGCTTGATAGCGCGCAACGGTCGTCGCCCAAACCGCACCCGAATCGGTGAGGCCGGGAATTAGGACCAGCGCCGGCGCGCCGCTGCCATACTGGTCGACGTGCACGGAGCCGGCGTCGAACGAGGATGCCGGCGTTGCTCCCAGTAGCGGCAGGAACAGCGTCAGCAGCGTAACTGCTGCGACCGCGCGTTTCAATTGTCCCCGGATCGAAGGTGGCACCGATCGGAGTTCTGCTTGCGTGCTGTCCCTTACCTCTCATGATATGAGGTTTAAACCGTGAGTTTGCTCCGGGTGAGTCGTTAGCCCGACTCTGCGATGAGGCGCACGTGACGCGAGCCGCATTCTCGCCGGCCACGAAGCGATTTTTGCCAAGTCGATCGGAGCGCCGTCCCTCATTGTGTCATCCTGAGCGAAGCGAGCGAAGTCGAAGGGCGAAGGGTTCATAAATTCTTCATCCCAGTCGCCTATTGTGGGCGTCGAAACCGAGACGGAGGGTGAGAAAGATGGAGAGACGACATCTGATTCTGATCGGCGCGGTCGCTGCAGCCACGACGCTTGGCAGCTGCGCAGGGTCGAACTCGCAACCGGTGCCTGCGGCTCAAAACGCTCCGGAGCCGCAGGCGTTTCGGGACGCCGGCGGCAAGCAGCGCACGCTCTTCATCGCCGACGTCAACAGCAACATGCTGCTCTACACCGCAAACATCAACCAGAAGAACCCGCCGCTGCTCGGCGAGATCACGCAAGGTGTGACGCGATCGGTCGGCGTCTGCTTCGGCAGCGGCACGCTTTACGTCGTCAACTCCGGCGGAAGCCGTGCCAGCGTCGCCGAATATCACCGTGGATCGTCCTCGCCATTTGCAACGATCACTTACGGTCTCGATACACCGGATGCGTGCACGGTCGATGGCAGCGGTAACCTCTACGTCGACGACGGCGGTGCCGGGCACCCGCTGATCCAACTGTACCCGGCCGGACGTACCACGCCGGGGAAGACGATCGATCTTCCCCCGACGGGGCGCGCGACCGCGCCCGGTGGTCTCGTTCTCAACCGCAGAGGCACGCTTTTCGTCAGTGTTTTCACAGCAGAGTCGGAAACGGCAACCGTCTTTCGAATCAACCGCGGCTCGTCGACGGCAAAGAACCTCCACCTGCAAGAGCTTCCCGCCGGCGACGCGCTCGGCATCGACAAGGCAGGCAATCTTTATACCGGCGGTCACGAGGGCGACATGTCTATCTACGCGCCCGGCAGCACGACTCCGACCCGTTTCATCAACGTCGCCGAAGATGGGTTTTACACGGACATGACGGTGACGCCCGATGGCACGATCTATTGGCCGAACTACGATGAAGGCGCGATGTACGAATTTGCGCCTGGCGCGCCGAGCCCGACGAACGAGTTCGCGACGGCCGGCTCGGGCATCGGCGCGGCAGTCGGCGCGTGGTAACCGCTTGTCCGCCTTGCGCCGTTTGCTACCAACGGGCCCGAGCTGGCATCAAGAGATCGCCGAACCGCGCACAATACCGACAACAACGCGACTAGGGCGAGTCACCCTTCGACTCCGCTCAGGGTGACACGGGTTGCGCCCAGCGTGACACGGGTTGCGCGACGCGAGTTGCCATCAGTGTTGCAGCGCGTGATCAGTAGCGTGCTGGGGCGTATCGATGGTGTCGACCGCTAGCCCGACAATCTGGGCGGCTCCGGGTTCGATTCCCGGGCGCTCCAGCCGCGATGCATCGGCATTGCGCTAGGCGCTCTACTGTGATAGCCTCGAATAGTCGGGCCAGCGGTTACCATCGAGCGCCAAGAGGCTCTGCAGCAATGCGGCGCCTCTTCTAATTTCTCCGCAACGCGCTTCACGCAGTCGGCGCGTGGTAACCGCTCGCGGTTAGCCGGGGTCGGCAATAAGGCGCGCGTAAGTACGGCTCGAATCGGTCGGCGTGCGCTTGAGATCGGGATCGGTATCGAGATCGATATGGTAGAGTCCAAAGTCGCTGCCGTCGTCGAAGGGTAGGCCCCACTCGCGATTCGAGGTGATGCTCCAGCAGATATAGGCATCTACCGGAGCGCCGCGCTCTACGGCCTTGCGCACTTGGTTGACGTGCTCTGTCAAGTAGTCGGGGCGGCGGATGCCTGCGGCCTGAACGACGCAACCGTTCTCGATGACGATAATCGGCTTGCCGGGAAACTCGCGCGCCGCTTCGAGCAGAATCATCCCAAGCGCATCCGGCCAGACCGGCGCGTTTTGGTATTGGAAATCCGAGGCGGCGCTGAGGCGATGGAGTTCGTGCGGCCAGAACGACGGGACGCCCCAGTAATAATCGAGCCCGACGTAATCGAGCGTGCCGACGCACTCGCGCGGGCAAAGAAACTCCGGTAACTTGCCGGCCATGCCGAGATTCCACCAGTTCGTGCCGAGCAGCGTAGTGAAGATCGCGAGACTCTTTCGCAGCGCGAAAAATGCGTGAAGCCATGACGAGCGCGTCGCGCCGATGCGCTGGAGACCGTGCAGCGGCACGAACTCGACGCGGTCGGGATCACCGAAAATAAGCTGTGCGATCCGCCGCGCAATGTCCGGTTCCAGCCCTTCGTAACGCCGCGTGTCATCCTGAGCCGCGCGCGAAGAACGCGCGTCGAATGACGCACAGAGTCCCGGAACGCCCGGATGGACTCCTACGCGCAACCTGTGGCGCCTGCGAATGCGCGCGACCGAGCGGTCCATTTCCGGAACGTCGCGCTGCTTCTCGGCCTCGGCTTCGTCCTCGCGGCCGATGTGCGCGACAGTCTTACGATTAAAAGCGTTTGGAATCTCGGGATGGTCGGGCCGCAGTTCGCGAATCGCGCGATCGACGATATTGAGCAGAGTGCGGCTTCCCAGCGCCATCGCGACCGCAAAGTACTGCGGTGCGCCGGGCAGCCGCGCGATGACGAGCCCGTCCACGGCATATTGGCGCAGCGTGACATCGTCGTCGAAGACTGCGTCGGCTTTGCCCTGCTTCAGCGCCTCGATTGCATCGTGCATGGCGTTGACGTAGCTGATTGTCGCCGCGGGGAACCAACCGCCGACGATCGTCGCGGTCAACGTGTCGGCGACCACGGCGACGCGACCGCGCCAAGTCTGTGTTTCGCCCGGAAGCGCGAACGTGCCGGCATGCAGCAGCGCGAGCTGCGTGCAATAGTAGGGTTCCGAGAAAAACGCGTGCTGCAAGCGCTCCTGCGTAATCGTGAGCTGCGCGATCGTGCAATCGACGCGGCCGCCTTCGACGATCGCCGACTGTGCTATCCGCGCTGCCTGCCGCTTTGCATCCTCCGGCGACTGCAAATGCGTAGCGTTGCGGTCGATCCAGCGTTGCAGCCAGCGCGGCAGACCCAACACGAGCGGATTTGCGCCGACGCGCGCACTCGGCCGAATCTGCCGAATGGCGTCGCGCGCTTTGCAATGGGCTCGAAAGAGATTGGGAATCAGCGTGAGCACGTCGTCCATTTGCGCGTCGCCGCTTTCGTACGGCGGCTGCCCCGGCGGCATTGCGTATGCGCGCATCCAAAAGCCTTTGATCCAGCCGTAAACGAGCTGATTTGGCTCGTTAAGCGTAAGGTAGTCGTCGATGAGGTCGCCGAGCCGCTTCGCGATCTCGGTTGCGAACCGGGCGACGCGGTCGGGGAAGCCCGGGTCGAGCGGCCCCGCTCCGCTGCCGGCGGCCTGAACGTGGAGCGGCCAGGTATTGTGCACGAGCGTGACGACCGCCGACATCCCGGCGTCGCGTATCGCTTGCAAGACGTCGCGGTAGTGCGCGAAGGCCTCGTCGCTCCAGGCACCGGGCTCGGGCTCGAGCCTCGCCCAAGAGAGCGACAGGCGAAAGACGCCGCAACCTAGGCCACGCGCGAGCTCAACGTCTTCGCGGAAGCGATTCCAGAAGTCGGTGGCCTTGCCGCGCGCGACGAGCGCACGAACCCGCTCCCAGACGTCGCGGATGTCGTCGCTCTCGTCATACGCTTCACATTGATGGTCGGCCGTTGCGACGCCGAATTCAAGGTTGCGCGCCACCGCTGGCAGATGCGCGAGAACGCGCGACGGTCCCTTTCTGCCGCCTCCCGTAAAGGTCGATTAGGTAGCTACGACTTCGTACAAGTCTCCTTAACGTTTACGACGCGGCCATTCGTCTCGGTAAACGACGTCGTCATCGTCCGCTTCGTATCGCTCACCTTCGTGAACACCTCAGGCGCGAACGATGCAACATCTGCTGCTTTGGTCTGGATAACGTACGTGTAGGTCTTGTGAGACGCCACCGGCATCGCCGCCGTCGAAACTGCGTACCCACCGCGGTCTCCGGTCGTAATGCGCACCCATCGCTTCGCCACGCCGTCCCATGTGAATTTCGTCTCGCTACGGACTTCGCGCGGAATCCACGACGCGGTATGGACCGTTGATTCACGAAGCATCCAATACCCCGACGGATCCATCGAGTAGACTTCGGTCGTCTGGAACGGACCGGGACGCCGCGAGCTCATATCGGAGCACTCCCAGGTCCCGATCAAAAACTTCATAGTTGAAAAGTCTGGTTTGGGCGGCGTCGGGACGGGCGTGCCCTCGATATTCGGCGAAGCCGCAAACGCGGCGGCGCCACCGAGCCCAACCGTCAACCAAAAAGCAAAAAGAAAACGCAGAGATACCTTCATAAGGTAACAGACCCCCTTTCATAAGTTGGCTTTGCACGGCTTCGCATGCGGCAAGCAGGTTCCTACCCATCGCGGCAACACGAGCATCAGAGCAAGACGAGCTAGCCGAGCGTGTCAATGTCGTGATTGCTGACGCGAGATATCGTCGTACCAAATGCAATGCGCCGGCGACATTCCCCATCGCGCCAACGCATCGCGCGCGTTTCCATGACACGTTTCGACCCGGAGGCGAATTACAAGGGCGCTTACCTCGTTGGGGATAGATGCCGAGGTACGCCGACGACGAACGGTTCGACTAAGCACGCGAAAATCGCAGCGCGCAAGGGAGCGGTAGGAGGCTGAACCTACCAGGACGAAATTTTAAGGTGTCGCTTAGGCGCGTTCGGTTGCTTGCTTTCCTCTCCAACCGGGACGAGTGTAAGCCGATGGAGGCTAGTGTGACTCGACCGCCGGTCACTTTTGTTGAGAAGGGCCTGCTTGAGCTCAAGTATAGTTCGGCCTGCCGTGAACGCCTGATCCTACGCGGTTGCTCGAGCGCCTCGAAGATTTAAATCTGTTGGCGTTGGAAGCTCGATGTTAATTTTTGTCTCTTACGCGCGCAACGACGATCTCGACCGGCCTAGTGCAAGAGCCGGAGATCGCTACGGGTTCGTCACGACAGTCGTGCGTAGCGCCGAGCGCACCCTGACCGATGCCGGCGTGACCGTCCTCGAACCCGAGAAAGAGCTTGCTCAAGGCGAGGTTTCGGGACCGCACGTAGCGTTCTTTATCGATAAGCGCGACGTTCCAGATGACGTGCAGTTCGGCGACGCCATACCTGACGAGCTGACGAAAGCCGACGTCTTCTTAGCGGTCCTTTCGAATAACTGGGTTCTGCGTTCTTGGTGTCTGAAGGAACTTCAATACTTTGCAAAACGCTTTCCCGACGAAGCGGCGGCGCGGAAGCAAATCGTCGTTATAAATAAGAATGCGGTAGTCGGCTCTATACCGCCTCTCCTTCAAGGTCAGAATGGAGTGCGCTTTTTCAGGCCGGATAGAGACCAAATCGGCGGAAGTTACGAATTCTTCAGACTCAACGAAGGGCCGCGCGAAGGATTCGACGATGCGGTAGATCGACTGGCCGACATCGTCGAGCGACGCGCCAGAGAAAACGGGCCTCCGCCGCCGCCTCCGAAGCCTGATAAGCCGCTGCGACAAGTCTTTGTCGCAAAGCCGGCACCCGATATGGATGAGTGGTATCGCAAGTTCGTCGGCGAACTGCAGCGCCGCGATTTCACGGTCGTGCCCGATCCCGACAAAGGCTTCTCCAGCGAGATGACGGAGCCACAAATCGCCGCTGCGCTCGATGAAGCGCTGCACGATTCCGAGCTGTCGGTTCATTTGCTCGGGAACAGCCGCGGGTTTACGCCTGCCGACGGCGATCAATCGATCGTGCAGCTGCAGGCTTTGCGTGCGGCCGAACGACGCGCTTCCAGACTCAAAAATGATGCGGGTGTTGCGTTTCAACGTCTTTTTTGGGTGCCGAAAGTTTTGATCGTGAACGACGACGTAGTTGGCTCCGTTCGCGACCCGGAAGAGGTGCGCGCTCGCGTCACCGAGCGAATCGACGAAGACACCGTCTTTAGCGAAAACTTTACGAAATTCACACAGTTCGTCCTGGACCGACTGAGAGCTACTGCGCCTCCACTCGCGCTCACGCCGCTACATGCGGGCGCGAACGTCTACTTAGAGTATCAGCCGCCCAGCGAGCAATACGCAGCAAGAGTCGGCGTAGCTCTGCGAGCAAGAAATCTGGAAGTGAACTGGCAGCGCCGAGCCGGACCAGATGCACTTGCGAAACACAAACAGTTTCTGCGTGAGTGCGATGCGGTCGTTGTTTGCTGGGGCGAAGGGTCCGATGGTGACGCATTGTCACCGTTCGATGAAATGAACGTCGATCCACGCCAGTTGGGAAGAGATAAAGGCTTCGCCTGCCGCAGCTTGGTCGTTGGACCCCCGGAAGAAGTTCCCGGTAAGACCATAGCTTTGAGTTTAGCAGAGAATAAGGACGACGGGGTCGACCTCGTCCTCAATCTAACAAAGTATGCAGACCCGCCGCCGAGCGAATTCGATCCGTTAGTGAACGCGGCTCAGCATCACACGGAACCGGCGCCGGAGCCATGACGGCGGTTGCACCCGGGCCGACTACGCACGCCACGGCGGACCACCCATTCCCGGGCCTGCGTCCGTTCGATTTCGAGGATTGCGAGTATTTCTTTGGGCGCGATCGCGAGATCAAGGCGGTGCATCGGCTCCTGGAGTTCAGCCGGTTTATTGCCGTCATCGGCAGCTCGGGTAGCGGGAAGTCTTCGCTCATCCGCGCGGGCCTGCAGCCCTTGCTTGAAAACGAGCGCGCCTCGGGCGGCCGCAAGTGGCGTATCGCGATCATGCATCCGGGGAATGCGCCGACCGTCGAGCTCGCCGATGCGCTTGCAAAGATCACAGACTCCCGGATGCGTGAAGCCGCCTTAGATAGCCTCGAGAGTTCTACGCTCGGCCTTGCCGACATTCGGCAAACGCTGCCCCAACTAGGCGACGATCCGATCTTTCTGATCGTCGATCAGTTCGAGGAGCTCTTTCGGTACGCTGCCGGCGGCATAACCCAATCTGGCCGCGAATCCGAGGCGATTCTACGAGAGCGGGCTTCGCATTTTGTCGAGTTGCTGCTCGAGGCCACGCGCAAACGCTCCTCAAACGTTTTTGTGCTCATTACGATGCGCTCGGATTTCATCGGCGACTGCGCTCAGTTTGCCTATTTGCCTGAAGCCGTTAGCGCGACGCAATTCTTGGTCCCCGGTCTGACCCGCGATCAGCGCGAGGAGATCATCCGTCGACCAATCGAGGAAGCCGCGAAAACGATTTCGACCGCGAGCATTGAGCCGGAGCTGGTCGATCGCTTACTTAACGACGCGGGCGACGAAGACGATCAATTGCCGGTCTTGCAGCACTGCCTCGCTCGAATGTGGGAATGCTCCGCGTTAAAGCACGAGCTTACACTGGAGCTTTACTTCAGCCCCAGGATAGATAGGATTGCAGGCGCGCTCTCTGCGCATGCCGACGAGGTGATGGACAAGGAACTGGCCGGGAAGGAAGTGACGGTCCAGCAGGTCTTCAGAGCGCTCAGTGAAGTTGACAAGGAAGGGCGCGCGACGCGCCGCTCGATCCCATTCCAGCAGCTAATCGATGAGACAGGCATGAAGGAAGAGGACGTCCGTGCGGTCGTCGATCGCTTTCGCGAAGACGACTGCTCCTTTTGCACGCCTTCATTTGCCTCGGTTCCCAGGCTTACCGGTGCGACCCTCATCGGGGTCGGACACGAAGCGCTCCTGCGCGGCTGGAAGCGGATTTCCCGGCCGCCTACCGATGAGGCTCTCGAAAAACGCGAACCAGGATGGCTGTGGCTCGAACGGGAGGATGGACGAACCTATCAGAGCCTGTTGACCATAGCACGCGGGGCGGCTGATGCGACGCTTCCGCTCGATCAAGTCGAGCGGCTCACCCAATGGTGGCATTCGCGTCCTCGCACCTCAGCGTGGGCGGATCGCTATGGGGACGATTTCGATCGCGTCCAGCGACTTTTCGGCGAAAGCCGAACGAAGCTGGAAAAAGATGAAGCCGATCGAGCCAAGGCTCAACACGATCGGGTTGTCCGTGGCAGACAACTTGCCTTGCTGCTCGCGCTGTTTCCGATTATCTTCGCAGCGACCGGATTTATAATGTTCTTGCAAGCCAAATCTAACAACGATAAGACGGCCCAGCTACAGTCCAAATACGAGGGTATGGTATCGTTCGCAAACGCGCAACGAGGGAAGGCCGATGCTGCCTTAAGGGAAGCGCATACAAAGAATATAGCGGCGCAGCGCTATTTGGCATTGGCCAACCAACTAAAGCGCGTTACCCAGGTTCAAAATCAGACTCTACAGGTTCAGAATCAGACTCTAATGGTGACCGCTAAAACTCTCAATAGCAGAGAGCAGAGCCTAAACATCACCACCCAGAATCTGCGCACCGAAGTTCGCGCGGAAAAGTCCGCAACGGCGAAGACCTTCTTAGAGAGCGGTATTTCGGCGCTCGAACAAGGTGATGCGGCCGATGCCGAGGTGTTCCTAGCGGCGGCATACCACAAAGATCCCGGCAACGACGCGGCAAGCATTCTTTTAGCTTCCGCCAGGCAGCAGGTGCAGGGCCGAGTCCGGACGGTGCCGCTCAGAGACGGCAGCCCGATCGTCGCCACGACATACGCCGCGGATTCAAGCAGAGCCGGTCTTGCCGTAAGCCAAGAAGATGGGGTAACGACTCTTTGGAATCAAAAGGGCGAACTGCAGGCGCGCTTCAAGCAAAGCGATGCGGTTACCGCACTTGCCATCGATCGGAACGGAACCGTCCTCGCGACGGGCGGCAGAGACGGTTCGCTGATTTTGCATTTCCTAGGCAGCGGTCAAAGCGTTCCATTGGACGGCCATACGGAGCGAATTAACGCCGTCGCATTTTCGCCAACCGGAAAAGCTCTTGCAACGACCTCGATGGATGGGACGGTCAAGCTTTGGTCGGTGGACGACAAGCGATTGGTGCGCAAGTTTGATGTAACGGGCGATCCTCAAGGCTTCCCGGCTATAGGATACGCGTTGAAGTTTCCCGACGACAATGGGCTGTTGGCATGTACGAACCTGGGTCTGCGCATGTGGAATCTAACGACTTACCAAGCGGTGACCTTTACGCGCCCGGGCTTTCCACACGTCCCTGGTTGCCAGCATCTGGCGACCTCTGGCGACGGCCATCGCGCTGTAACAGACGAGCTGGGGTCGGGAGGGGCAATTGCTTTCTATGACCTGACGAGCCATGACTGGGACGGACGCCCCGAACTGGCAGGAGACATCACCGCGCTGACCTTCGACCAGTCGGATGGGTCAGGAAAACAAATCCTTGCCGCGGGCGAAGATGGCACCGTAGCCTTGACCGACTGGACGATGCGGCCTAATCCTGTGTTCCGCCATCGAGGCAGCAGCACAGGGACCGATAGGGTAGTCGATGCCGCTTTTACTGCCGATGGTTCGACCATAATCATCGCGCAAGCCGACGGCACCGTTAGCATGTATGATTTGGCGAGCGAAACGAAGCTGAGCCTTCGAGCGCAAGACAGTGTAGCTACCTTAGCCCTGGCCTCTTCGAGCGACCAATTCGTGACGGCCGGTGACAAGAACGGTATAGCGGATTTGGTACTTTGGCACGTCCCACGCCGCACCGTATCCGGCTTCCTGTCTGCCCACTCTAAGCCGGTGAGTGTGATCGCACCGGCACCGCGCAGTATGCTCTTTGCCACCGGCTCGCAAGATGGCAGAGTCGATCTTTGGCGAGGCGGCACGGCGATAAGACGCGTCACGACGTTGCCCTTCGCCAGCGACGGCGCGTGGGTCGACCAACTGCATTTTGATAGCTCGGGAAAGTGGCTCGCCGCCGTAGGGGGTCGTCACATACGCGTTTGGGGAAACGTCGACGGCACCCCGCAGCTAGCGACCGATTTGATAACCCCCGCTGACGCTTTAAGGTTCAGCGATGCATGGCCGATGACGCCGCCCGATCTCGTCTTCACACAGCGCAAGAGGGCGCTCATCGATACAGACCCCCCTCTTTCACAACAGAGCGTGGGTCTGCGTTCGTACCAAACCGGAAACGTGCGCATGCGGCCCGAGTTGCCTGATGCGACCGACGTGCTGCCGATCGGCGGCAAAGACGTTATCGCTTTTTCACGGGCCAACGGCCAAGCGCGTATGATTAGCGTCCCGGATATGAGAACGTACTTTGTATACACCGGAATCTCGGACGCGGCTTACTGCCAAAAAACCGGCAAAGTTCTCTTGGGAGGCGACTGGGGCGGACTCTCGTTGGTGACCGCCCGGGATGGCTCACGACTACGCTACTGGCGCGACCACCCTCAGGTGTTGGAAAGCGGTGGGCACGCAAGGGTAACGGCTTTAGCGTGCTCGGACGATGGAGCGTGGCTTGCATCGGCGGGGGCGCAGGATGGGATGATCCGCATCTGGAGCGTTGACAAGCTCACCAATTCAAAACGTACCGTTTCTCCTATTCCGTTCTCCGTTCTAGAGCTCGGATACCCTGTCGAGATTTCTTCGGTTCGGTTCTCACCTCGCGATGGGCACTTTATCTTGTCGCTCTCCACCGACGGTCGAGCCCAACTCTGGAACCGCGATTCGGGAGAACTACTGGCGACGTTTGCGCTCCCTGGCAAGATCGAAGCCACGTCAACGGCGTTTCTGTTCGACGGTCGTGCGATAGCCGTAGGGTATAGCAACGGAAAAATCGGCATCTATCCGCTTTCGTCCTCAACGGGGGTCGCGGCCACAATGCGTGAAGTGCTCATGGACCTAAGGGGGCTCAAGTTTCGGCCGCAAGGACTCGTCGGAGCAGCGTATGGCGAGATCGGCGGTGGCTACTAATGTTTGGTCGAATCGGGCTTGTCATCGGGCTGACAGCAATGCTTAGCTTCGGCATTTTCGCGTCGTGCCGCGCCGACACCTCAATTTGGGTGCGGTTCAGCAATCAAGATCTCGCTCTCGTAGTTTACGACGTGGCAGTAACGGATGAAGGCGAGGATTACATGCGCGTCAATCGCGTATACAATTCACTCTCCTCGTTCTCAAACATCTTTGGCTTCGGCTGGGGCAGCGAACTCGACACAAACTTGGTTCCGCGTCCCGACGGCGAGTTGTGGTACACAGGCTTTGGCAATGGGCTCAGCCGGGAATTTTCTCCAGTGTACCACGCGGCTACCGATTCCAAGAAGATGGTATCTACGCTTGAGAAGGGCGCGCTTGAAGACGCGTTGATAGGAAGCTCGGACGAGCAGAAGGCTTTTGAGACCCTAACCGATCCTTGGTACATCATGCAGGTTTATAAGGACATGCGCCATGCAGGGTATCTGCCGCCCAATGATGCCACGATAGGCGCTATGTTCAGTGACAGCCGTCACGGTCCCGCACGCGTGGTCGCGGTATCCGACGGTTATCAAATCGACATGCTGGAAGATTCAACGCAACCAGCGTTTGAAGCACTCTTTGATGACTCCGGCAAGTTGATCCGAGGCTGGGTACACGGTGAACCTCAAAAGTTTGTCTCCTACAGTTGGGGAACGATCAACAACAACTCCGCTTTAGGGGAGCGCGTTATAACGATGGCGGACTATCGCGGAAACGTGTTCCATTTTCGCTACGATGGCCGTGGCAGAGTAGTAGGGATAAATGCGGGGCGCTTCGGCGTCATAACGTACGGATACGATGCAGACGGCGATCTGGTTTGGGAGCGGGATGCCTCGAGCGGATCAATCCGGTACGTATATGACGCATACCACGATCTAACGCGCATCGAGTATCCGCATGGCCAGCCGACGATTCTTGGTTATGAAGGGGCCTCCGGGCGCTTGATCAGCCTGCAGTGCTCCGATGGCACGGCTTATGAATTCCAAGTACTAAGCAAGGAAGGCGACGCCGCCACGAGTATGCGCGTCGTTACTCAAAAAGGTACCTCTAGGACAAGCGAGACTATGAATTCGTCGGACATGGGAGTTCACGCTTACTGTTAGATGGACATGGCTCATTTAAAATGGCCCTGTCGAGGGCGGCCGCGATGCTACATCACCGCACACGAGCCTGGCGACCGTGATCGAGCAGCTAACGCCGGACAACCTATTAAGATCGTAGGTGAACGCGCTCGGCGCAGCGGAGAAATCGTCGCCGGCGCAGCGCCGCCACGGCGACGGACAGGATAGACGATGGCTCTCCAAAGCGGCAGTCAGTTCATCATCTCGCTCGATCGTGGAAGTTCTTGGGAGTGCCGAACGTTCGGCGGACTCTCCGCGAGCGCACCTGTCTTTGTTGCAATTTCCGCGGCTCCCAGCGCGCAAGCCGCCAACACCGCCGTCGCACTGCGCGATGCGATCGTTTCGGAGTTAGCTTTGTCGTTACCCGGCTTCGCAGAAGTTCCGGCACCGGGTGGAAACCAAGGCAGCCCCTCAGAGCGCCGCCTCGTCGACGAACAGAACTGGGTCAAGCTGCTGGTGCTGGTGGGAGATGATACCACCCAGTTTGCGCCGGGACCTGAATCCTACGGGTGGGGAGAACACAAGCCTTACGATAGCTGTTTGCCGGTCTTCCCAATTTCCGCAAAAACGCAAGTGAGCAAGTTGATTCCCCAGGCGTTTAGCAAAATAAACGCCGCATTCTGGCGCTCGAATGTAGATGAGTGCGTCCCTCGGCTGCTGCAATGCGTCGGCCTCGTCAACGAGCGCTCGAAGATCTTCATCAGCTATCGGCAGATCGATTATCCGGGCCTTGCGATCCAGTTGTTCGACGCGCTAGCGCGGCTCAATTTCGACGTTTTCCTCGATTCGTTCCGGATCGACCCCGGCATAGATTTTCAGGAACGGCTCACCGCAGAGCTAGGGAATAAAGTCGCGGTGCTAGTGATAGAATCACCACATATTCGCGACTCGCCCTGGACGACGTTCGAAGCGGTAACCGCAAAGCGCTACGGTTTGAGTCTGATCGGGCTTCTGACTCCCGACGGCACGCCGACAGAGGAAATCGACGACAACGACCGCGTGAAATTGATGAGCGCCGACTTTAAGAACGGTGAACTCGGCTCCGGCGCTGTGCTCGCCGATGCTGGGCTTCGCAAGGTCGTCGATGAGGTAAATAAACGTTACGCGCGGGCGTTGTTGTGGCGGCGAGAGCTGCTCGCGAACTCGGTCTACCTCGCCTTGCAGGATGCAGGTCTTCGGCCGCTGCGCCAGGGCTCGGCGATCGTGGTTTACGACTCTTCCGGCGAACATCTCTACGTGGTATCTTACCCCAGCCGACCCCCGGAATCGGTCGACTTCGATCGCGCCAGCAGATCGGCGACGCTTTCCGGCGCGCGCGCCGTGCTCGTTGGGTTATGCAGCTTGATGCAAGGAACAACACGCCTACACACCAACTGGCTCGCTCAGGTGTCACAAGTTGCGGTCGTTGATGAAGGTCTGATCGACCACGCAGCGCGCCAAATGGAAAAAGGGGAACTGTGAGCGTCATCTTTCTCTCAGCAAGCGTGCCAAGTACAAAGCGGGCCGAGCGGTACTTGCGTGTTCCCGACTGCCAACTCCACATCGAAGAAGCGGTCGTATCGTTGGCTCGCGCGGTTTTCTCCCACGGGGGTCGTTTGGTCTTCGGAGGGCACCCGACAATCGTGCCGCTGGTTTCGATGGTCGCCGCGGAGTACAGGCCGACGGGTTGGCTTGGTCATGCCGAGCAACCGGCCCCGATGGTCGTGGTCTACCAGTCGAGTGCGTACGAAGACGTTGTTACCGACGGACAACGGCGTATGGTCGAGATGGGTCTGGCCCAGGAACGGCGCGTAGAAGCCGTCGCCGGAGAAAAATTCGATCCCGACCGCCGCGGAGAACCACAATGCGAGCAAAGCCTGGCTGTAATGCGCGAGCGTATGATCGTCGAAACGAACCCGGACGCGATGGTCTGCGCGGGCGGCATGGAGGGCGTCGAGAAGGAGCTCGACATGTACACCCGGCTGAAGCCCTACAACTCCGTTTGGCTTCTGGCATTTACCGGCGGCGCTACGGCGATCGCCGCCGAGCGGTACCGCAATAACCCGAACGTAAAAATTTTTGACGAACGGGACGTGCTCGAGCTTAAGGCGCGACTCGCCGGTCGCCAGGAGACATCACCCGCTCTCACTGCCGAAGAGGCGCAGCTTCCCGAAGCAGTACCGTATCCATACCTGATGCAGCTGATCCTACGGGAGTCGAACGAAAAAGGTCTCAAGGCATGAATGAGGACGAACGAAAGTACATCGACATAGTGCAGTCGACGATCTCCCGCATGGCTTCCAACTCCTTTCAGTTGAAGGGGTGGAGCGTCGGCCTCGGTAGCGTCATCATCAGCCTCGCGGCGAAGGACTCGCGAGCGGACCTTGCGTGGCTCGCTCTCATCCCGATCGTCGCCTTTTGGCTGCTCGATGCATACTATTTGGCCCTGGAACGGCTCTATCGCGACAGATACGTTGCGGCGGTGCCCACGCTTCGCGCCGCCGGGACGCAGGCGGCGACGCTTTACGACATGAATGTCGGCGCGGTCTCGGCAAGGAGTTGGTTGAAAGCAGCGTTCAGCCGGTCCGTTCTGCCGTTGCACGGTGCTCTCGCCGTCGTGGCCATGGCCGTCATGGTGTGGGGCCTTGAAGGGCACATCCCCCAGACCCCGTAAGCGTTCCGCTTACAGCCGACTTCCACGCTCAGCTGACCGCGACCGACGTTCTACTGCTTTAGCAGGATCTCCGTGCGCGTTCGGACGTCGGGCGGGAACGGACTGGCGCGCCGGGTCGCGCGGTCGATGTGGACGGCCGTCAGCTCGCAAGCCGCACCGACCTCGTCGCGTTCGGCGTCGCGCATTTCGTGCACGAAGACGATCTTCTTTTCCGCGATGCTCACAATATGGGACCGTATTTCGAGAATCGCGCCGGCGAAGATCTCGCGTTTGTAGGTAATGTTCTGTTGAACGCCGGCCATCCCGTACTGCGTTTCGCGTATATAACTTGGGGTAATTCCGATCGCGGCCATTAAGTTCCAGGTCGCCTCGTCAAATTTGCCGACGTACCACATGACGTTCATGTGACCCATATGGTCGCAGTGCCAGGGAAAGACCGCTCCGCGATACGTCACGATTGGTTTCAAGGGAATTGCGTCGTACCGGCTCGCGCCGTTTCTTCCCTTTCGCGGCGCCTTGGAATCTACGGCAAGAACGGCTCGGGGTGACAAGACGTCACTCTTGTTGGCCGGGCGCGTTGGCGATGCCGATGTTACCGCTCGAAGACGACATTCCTATCGTAATCGTATTGACCTGAGCTAGGCGTTACGGAACTCGACTCCTATTCGGAGAATTCATAGGAGCCTGCGGCAGCGTTTAGAACGGAACGAGCCTTATGACTTCAGATCCGTTTGCGGCATTTAAAGACCGCCAGCGCGAGATGTGGGCGTCGTTTGCGCCAACCGCGACGTTCACCACGCCGGTTGCCGCGCATTTGGCTCGGTTTGCCGGAATTGCGCCAGGCGAAGCGGTGCTTGACGTCGGTACCGGCACCGGCGTCGTTGCGATTACGGCGGCGCGCGCGGGAGCGCGCGCGAGCGGGGTTGACCTGACGCCCGCCTTGCTCGAAACGGCAACGGCGAACGCGCGCATCGCCGGATTACCCGACGTTCACTTTGTCGAAGGCGACGCCGAACGTCTTCCGTTTCCCGACGCGTCGTTCGACGTCGTCCTTAGCCAGTTCGGGCACATGTTCGCTCCGCGGCCCGAGCTCGCCGTCGCAGAGATGCGCCGCGTTCTCAAGCCGTCGGGACGAATTGCATTCGCGACCTGGCCGCCAGATACGCTGATCGGGCGGAGCTTTCAGTTCATCGGCCGCAACGCGCCGCCACCGCCAGGTGCAGCGCCGCCGCCACTCTGGGGAGACCAGCGCGTGATCGAGGAGCGTCTGGCGCCTCACTTTCAAAAGCTCGAATTCGAACGAGGCGTCATGAGCATTCCCGCATTGAGCCTGGCGCACTATCGTTCGTTCATCGAGAGCTCCGTCGGCCCGATGCAAAAACTCGTTGAAGGCTTGGCGGACTCGCCGGACCGGCTCGAAGCGCTACGCCGCGAATTCGAAGCGATAAGTGAGCCGTATTACGCCGGCAATGTCGTAACCCACGAGTACGTGCTGACTCGCGCCACAGCGCGTTGAAGCTGGACGCGCTCGAAGGTTCGGAGTTCCTTCGCGCTTGGCACGCGCGCTACCCCGGCGCGGCGACCGTGGCGTTCGGGTACGGCCGCATCGTAGGCGAGAAGCGGTCGAGCTACGAGTTGCTCGTCGACGACGTCGCTGCGCTGTCGCAAGTGACGACGGCGATCGATCTCGCCTGCGGCGACGGATATCTGCTAGCGCTGCTCGCGCAGCGCTTGGCGTCCACGCAGTTGATCGGCGTTGATATGACGCCCGAGGAACTCGACGTCGCGCGCGATCGCGGCTTACCGGACAGAGTGCGCCTCTGGGCCGCGCGCGCGGAAGCTTTGCCGCTGAGCGACGGAAGCGCCGATGCGGTCGTCTGCCATATGGCGTTGATGCTCTTCGATGACGCGGGCAGCGTCGTCAACGAGCTCAAGCGCGTGATTCGACCTGGAGGAATCTTCGCCGCGATTCTCGGCCCGGGGCAGGGCAGCGGCGAGCTCGTCGCTCGCTTCGGCGCACTGCTCCGCGAAGCCGAGGCTACCGAGAAGTTGCCGCCGCTACGGGTCGGCGACCCGACGACGTTCGCCGAGGACTCGCTGCGCGCGCTCTTCGCAAGCGACGCCTGGAGCGACGTACGCGTTGATGAGCTTCAGCTTGGATTTGAAGGCACCGACGATCAAGTACAGGCGACGCTGCTCAGCATGTACGACGTCGCCCGGCTCTCCGATGACGGGAGAACGGAGCTGACGCGACGCCTCAAGGCGGAAATGCTCGAGCGACGCAAAGCAAGCCAGACGACGGAATGCGTTCTGGGGCTGCGGCATCTCGTCGCTTTGCGGGCGAACCCACGCTAGGCAAAGGAGCGTGGCAGCGTCGCACAACGTTCGAATCCCGCGAATGAGTTCGCTCGATGAGTGCAAATACACACCGCATGAAGGCCGCAGCTTGCTCCACTCTAATAGTCACGCTTCTCCTACTGGATGGCTGTTCGAACGTCGCGGCGACGCAACGCGCACTGCCACAGAGTGAGTCCACGAGTTCGACTGGTGCTGCCGTCGATCGTTCCGCCGCCGGTTCGTTAAGCGAACTCTTCAATCTCGATTATTCCAATGGATCGATTACCGTCTTTTCAATCCAAAACGGTAAAGCGACGCAGACCGCGCGATTTAAGCCGGCGCACGGACTTTCCCAGGGTCTTGCGTCAGACCGGCTTGGGCAGATCTACACGACCATTACTGACTCAAAATCGAAGCCATGCGCCGCGTGCGTTGAGGTGTTTACGAATACCGGCAAGCTCGTAGACCGGCTCGATGCGCCGGCATTGCAAGGTGCGCCGGGTCCGCCTTCCTTGAGCGATCTTTCCGTCGACAAGCACCTAAACGTCTACGTGAGCGACTACGGTCAACAGGCCGTTTACTTCTTCCCGCGTGGACGGATGACGCGGCACGGCCCTACGATCGTCGTGCAAAACTCACAGAACGCCGCATCGGTCTTGGCGACTCCAGACGGGACCGACGTTCTAGTATCGGGCGGATGCGGGTTTGCCAGCGTGCGGCCGTACACGCGGATTGCGCGGGGGCAGTACTCGCAGGGCGCGTGCTTCGGCATCGGCACGATCGCGTTAATCGGCGGAGCCATTGACCATGAGGGCGAGGTGTTGACGCCCGTTGACGGGGTACCGGGGCTCGTATCGGTTTCCTCCCCGCGCGGCGCAACGACGTTTCATACGCCTGAACCACTCCACGCCTCGATAAGCGGCGTCGCGTTCAACCGGGATGCTACGATTGCATACGTCGCCAATCAGCGGAAGGAATGCGTCTATGCCTTCACGCGACCGGCGAGTGGTTGGCTATCGGGCGGTCAGCCTAAACTCTTGGCGACGTACAAAGGCTTCAAGAATCTCGACATCATCGCCGTCCCGCAGTGAATTGAATCCGTCGCACCGGTGTGCCTTTAGGCTGACACGGATCGGGTCCAGGCACCAATCTGAAGCGGCAAGAAAATGTGGCCGCCGGTCGCGAGGGTTTCGCGCTCTAAACGCTGCGCAAACGCATCGCCGTCGAGATCGCCGTTGAGCTCGGTCAGCGCCGATTCAAAGAACCGATAACCTAACGAACCGGCCCCGTTGACGACGCGCAGGTCGCTGCGAATCGATGGCAGCGGCAGGCCGGCTTCAGTAAACAGGTTCACGAGCCGCAATCCCATGTCGACGTGCACGCCGGTGCGGCGCATGCGATCGATCGACGTTTGTGCGAAGCGGCGATAGAGCGGCACGTCCGGCCAATCCGACGTTTGCGGCCAAAGGATCGACTCGTAGTGCCACTCGTGCATGACGATGCGACCGCCGTCGTGTACCAAGCCGGCGGCGCGGCGAATCGCTCCGACCGGGTCGGGTTCGTGCATCAAGAAGAATCTCCCGACAACGGCATCCACCGGAGCGTTGAGGTGTAAGTTCCGCAACGCGCCGACGCGAAACTCGATGCAATCGAAGCCCTCGGCTTCCGCGCGCCAGTAGGCGCGGTCGACGTTTCGAGTGTCGGAGTCGAGCCCGATAACCGTGCCGTCGGCTCCGACCCGTTCCGCCACGAGGAGCGCGAGATCGGCCAGGTCGGGACCTAGCACGAGCACGCGCATCCCGGGCGTAATCCCCGAGCACGCCAGCAGCTCCTCGGTCAACGGTTGTGCAAATGCGGCCTCGACGGCGTGGACGTGCTCGGTTTTCATACCGACATTGTCGCTCCCAGCATCGCGCGAAACCACGAAGATACTCACATTTTCGGGCCGAACTAGACACATCGTGGCTGAAGCGCTCGGCGAGGTACTGCGCTCGCTTCGTTCTGCCGCTCTGCTTTCGCAAGAGGCCCTCGCGGAGCGCTCCGGATTATCCACCCGCACGGTCAGCGATATCGAGACCGGCTCGGCTCGCACGCCGCGGCTGATCACCGTCATGCTGCTTGCCGAGGCGATGGGCCTATCGCCCGAGGACCGCCAACGCCTTCAGAACGCCGCCCGCAAGCCCGCCTCGCAGCCGGCCGGTGCGAGCATCTTTTCCTCCACGTCGATCATGCAAGCGGCGGCGCTGGTCGGCCGGGATGCCGACGTCAAAAGCGCCGGCGCGCTGCTCGCGCGCGAGGACGTGCGGCTGGTCACCCTGGCCGGTCCCGCCGGGGTCGGCAAGACGAGCCTCGCCAGCAAAGTCGCGGCCGACCGCGCCGGTGGATTCGAACACGGGGTGGTGATGGCCGAGCTCGCGCCGGTCACGGAACCCTCGCTCGTTCCGGCAGCGGTTGCCCGCGCGCTCGGGATACGCGAAGCGGCCGACGCGACGCCGAGCGAAGCGGTCGCCGGATACCTGCGCACTCGAAACGCGCTGCTCGTCCTCGATAATCTCGAGCATCTGCTGCCGGCGGCCGCGTGGATCGGCGCGCTGCTTGCGCAATGCGCGCGGCTCACGATCCTCGTCACCAGCCGAGAGCCGCTCCACCTACGCACCGAGCACGTCTATGCGGTTCGCCCGCTGCGTAGCGATGCGGCAGTGTTGCTGTTCGTGCAGCGCGCCCAGATGGTAAAGCCCGAGTTCGAGCTGAACGATGCCAATTCGGCGGCCGTCGGCACGATCGTCGATCACCTCGACGGCTTGCCGCTCGCGATCGAACTCGCCGCCCCGCGCCTTTTGCTGCTTCCGCCCAAAGCGCTGGCCGCGCGGCTCGAACGGCGACTTCCGCTGCTCGGCGACGGTGCGACCGACCGCCCCGAGCGGCAACAGACGATGCACGGCGCGATCGCCTGGAGCTACGATCTGCTCTCCGACTCCGAGCAACGGTTATTCCGGAGTTTGGGTGTGCTGCAGGGCGGCGGTACGCTCGACGCAGCGGCTGCGGTTGCCGGAGATGGACGCGACGAGCGCTCGATTCTCTTTCGGCTCGCGCCGCTGGTCGAGAAAAACATGCTCTGGCTAGCGGAAGATGCCGATGCGGAGCCACGCGTCTCGATGCTTGAGATGCTGCGCGAGTTCGCGCACGAACGGCTCATCGAAAGCGGGGAGCTCGCCGACTCACAACGTCGCCTTGCCGAGCACGTGCTGCAATTCACTGCCGGCGCGGAACGGCAGCTAACAAGCTCGGGGCAAGGCCGCCGGCTCGCGCACCTGGAGCGCGACCGCGCGAACATCCACGCCGCGCTCGAGTGGGCCGCAAGCAGCGCGCAGACCGAGATCGGCTTCCAGCTGTTGAGCGAACTGTGGCGATTTTGGTGGCTGCAGGGCTATCTCACCGAAGGCCTCGGCTGGATTCGGCGCTTCTTGGCGTTACGAAAGGGCACGCCCGATGCCGTGCCCGACGTCTTGTACGGCAAGGTGCTGCGCGGCCACGTGGTGTTGCTTTCGGCGCTCGGCAGCTTCGACGAAGCGTTGGTAACGTGCGAGGAGGCGATCGCGCTGCAGCGCCGGGTCGGCGACGACAAGGGGCTAGGCGCTTCGCTCACGTCGCTCGGCGTCATTCACCAATTTCGCGGCGAGGCCGCTCGCGCGGAGGAAGCGCACCGCGAAAGCCTCGAGATCCGGCGGCGAATCGGTGACGATGCCGGCGTCGCAACATCGCTATCGAATCTGTCGTCGGTCGCGTACGGCCAGAACGATCTTGCGCGCGCCGCCGAGCTGGCCAACGAGAGCGTCGAGATCTACCGTCGGCTGGGGCACGAATCGGGGCTCGCGCACGCGCTGATGAAGATCGGTTTGGTCGCCGCGGCCGAAGGCGAGTGCGCGCGCGCAGAGGAGCTTTTTAACGAGTGCTTGCGGATGCAGCGCGCGATCGGCAACACCGGAAGCGTCATGTATTCGCTGGGTAATCTCGGGGCGGTTGCCCATAAGCGCGGCAACGACCAGCTCGCTCTCGAGCGTTTTCGCGAAGCGCTCGAGCTGCTCGATTCGGTGCCAAACAAATCAGCCCTCACCAAAACCTTCGAGGATATCGCCGCAACGATCGCCGCGCTCGGCGATCCTTTGCGCGCCGCCCGTCTGTTTGGAGCCGCCGACGCGCTGCGCCGCACGCTTCGATCGCCGTTATTTCCGTCGGAGCAAGCCGAGTATGAAGCCGAACTGGCGAAAGTGCGCGCGATGCTCGGCGACGAGACCTTCGATGCACAGTGGCGCGTCGGTTCGAGCATCACGCTCGAGCGCGCGCTCGAAGAAGCGCGCGAAACGGTAGCACCGGCTGCCCTAAAACGCTAAGTGCCGACGGCGGCAGACCGCAATCGGCACTTAGGGTGCGTCTCACTGTTCTTGAGATTCTCGGCCTAGTGGAAGTTTCCTGAGGGGTCAGTCGCTACGCCGTAGATTTGGCCGCCGCCGGGCGTAAAGGTGTTGAGCTTTTTGTACTTCGGGTAGCTGTACTCGGTGACGCGTCCGTAGAAGCGGTCGGCCACGAAAAGGCGCGTACTCTTCGAGTTGAGCGTGATGAACTCAGGCGTGCCGCCGGTGACGAGCTGCGTGGGCGTTTGACCCGGGATGATATCGTCAACACCAGGGACGTACTGGTCTACGGCCAGGAACTCATACGGCCGGCTGGGGTTTGGCGAGCGGACCATCGCGATGCCGCCGGTCTGGCCGAACGACGGGAAACCTTGCATAACTACGCAGGTCGGACTTCCCGAATAGCAGCCCACCAATCCGCCGGTCGCGCCGGAGCTGGGATTCTGGACGTACTCCAGCGCGAAGATCGACGTCTGGCCCTGTTGGGTAGCGTTGAGCAACGTAAAACCGGAGATCTCCATGTTCGGCTGCGGCGCATTCCACGTCGTGCTCGGCGTGGACGAACCTGCGAGATACTCGCTGATGAAATTCGTGCCCCCGTAGGGCGGCGTGTTGGAGACGTAAACGTTTCCAAATCCATCGACTTTAACGTCCCAGGGTCCATTCAATCCATTGCTGATCGTCATCTTCGGCGAACTCGAACCTTTAGCGTAGACCGTAACGGTGTTCGAAACGTAGTTGGCGACGTAGAGGTTGCCGGAAAGGTCTGTTGCGATGCCGTTCGGACCGTTGATGCCTTTCGTGATCGAGCGTTGCGCGGGCGGATTTTGGGTCTTGCTGGCCGCGTCGAAGACCGAGATTCGGTTGTTTTCGTTGTCGCTGACGAAGAGGAGCTGGCCACCACCGTCCGGCCCGACGCGCTGGGCGGCCGAACCTTTGGCGTTGACGGCGGCCGGCACGTAAAGATGATCCGCATCCGTGGAGACGGGTGCAGCCGGGAGCGAGGCGCCGCTGCATCCGGCAAGGGGCTGCGCGAGGAGAGTTGCGATCGCGACGCCGAGGACGGTGCGAAGCGACGGGTTGAGCTTGTTCACAGGAAGCGCCTTTCGTAACGAGAGGGATTGGGTTACCTCGACTTTATCGCTGCGGGCGCGAACGGACCACGAAGTTTCTAGACGTTTGGTTCGAGCCGCCGCAATGTGCACGTAAAACGCGTAAGTGCCGACGGCGGCGAACCGCAATCGGCACTTATCGTGCGTTTCGTGTTGAGGTTCTTAGTTTACAGGTAGTTTCCGGACGGATCGGTCGCGACGCCGATCAAGATGGTCTTGCCGGGGGCGCCGAACGTGATCTTCTCCTTGTTGCCCGGGAACGTGTACTCTTCGACCTGTCCGTAGAAGCGGTCGGCAACGAAGAGGCGCGTGCCCTTGGCGTTGAGCGTGACGTCTTCGGGCGTTCCGCCGGTGGTCAGTTTCTTAACCGAGAACGGGCTCGTGATCGTCTCGTCGACGCCGGGGAGGTACTGGTCGACCGCCAGGAACTCGAACGGCTTGCTGCCGCCTTGGTTGGCGATCGCGATGCCGCCGGTCTGGCCGTAGAGATAGCTCGTAAGCTGGGAGCAGACTTCGTTGTAGCTGCCGGGGCTGCAGAACAAGAGTCCACCGGTCGTGATGCTGCCGGTCGTTTGGGACTCGGTTGCATAGACCGTGGTTCCGTTCTTGACGTTGGGGTTAACGAGCGCGATGCCGGTGATCTGCATGTTGTTCTGCGGAGGATTCCAGCTGTCGATCGGGTCCGCGGTACCCGCGGCGTACTCGACGATCGAGTTCGGACCGCCGAACTCGCCGTCCATCGCGACGTAGACGTTGCCGAAGCCGTCGACCTTGACGTCAACCGGACCGTTCATTCCTTGGCTGATCGTGAAGATCGGCGAGCTGCCGTTCTTGGCGTACTCGGTCACCGTGTTCGACGACAGGTTGGTAACCCAAAGATTTCCTTCCTTGTCGGTGGCGATGCCGTTGGGGTTGGAGACGCCGCTCGAGATCGTGCGTTCGGGCGTGGAAGTGGAGACTTTGCTGGCGGCATTATAGACGTAGACTTTGCTGTTGAGGTCGTCGCTCACGAAGAGCTGTTGGCCTCCGGCATCCGGCGAGACGCGCTGGGCGGCCGAACCTTTAGCGTTTGCGGCGGCCGGCACGTACATATGAGCCGAATCAGAGGAGACGGGGGCTGGGGGGAGCGAGGACGTTGCGCCGCTGCATCCGGCGAGCGGTTGGGAGAGAATGGCTGCGATCGCGACGCCGGTGATGGTGCGAAGCGACAGATCAAGGTTGTTCATTGGAAGCGCCTTTCGTAACGGGTAAGAGTGGGATGCCTCGACCTTATCGCTGCGGGAGCGGACAAACCACGAAATTTCTAGACATTTTCGCTCGAGCCGAGCGTGAAGCAGCGCGTTAAAATCCAAACGCCGGTTTGCGGCGAGGAGGGCCGCCAGGTGAATCCCCGCCGATTCAGCGAGCGAGCGGTCTTCAGTGGCGCCGCTCCGAGAGCCGGGTATAAGAGGCCATGAGCAAGGAACAGAATTCTCGGCAGTTGCTCGTCGCGACGACGCTGAGTCTCGTCGTGGCGGCCTGCTCGCATACCACTTCTCCGTCCGCCCAAATCAATAGTGGCTTTGCCCCGTTCAGTTCGACGCGCAACCAGGCCGTCGGGCTGGTGGCAAACGCGAAACACTCGCTCGGAGCCTCGGACGTCAACACGCTCGACGTCGCATATACCGCGCTCGAGGAAAAAGCCAACGCCTACGCCAGCTTCATGGTGGAAGCGATAACGACGTCGTCCTTCGATCCGGCGAAGAACGGAAAATACGCCGCCGACCTGACGACCGCGATCTCGAACTTTGACAAAGGCTTTACAGCGCTGTCGGCGACGCGCCAAGTTAGCGTCGCCAACATGTGGGTACCGTCGTTCGCGCAGTCGTTGCAGACCCGTTGGAATCAATACAGCGGCTTCATCGCTAAGATGACGCCGCAGGCGAAAGCAGACCTGATCGCCGCAATTAAGCGCGACACGGTCTGGCCGAATTACGAGGACATCGGTACGGAGCCGGTTGCAACTAATCGCTAACAGGGTGTAAATGTGACTCGCTTGAGGCTACCGCAAAGGTGCGGGGCGTGTACGTGCGATACGCGCGCCCCGCGCGCAGCGGTATGCGAAGGGCGATTTCGTGGACGGCGTCAACGCAAGCTCGGCTTTTGTCTTAGCCGAGCTCCCGAGCCGTCGGCCGGCCTGAAGATCTCAGGCTAAACATGCGTTTTGTGATGGATTCTTAAGGAGACGGGTCGGGTTCGACATCCCTTTGCGTGGCATTCCCGGCGTTTTCCATGTTAGCGTGATGGAATACGCCGTTTTAAGGGAGAGAAGCCATGCGTCCTCGCGTTGCCGCAGTTTGCTACTTAGCGGCACTTTTTGGAACGGGCTGCGCGCAATCCACCGCCCCCTACGCGAACGAGCGATCTGCGGCGCGGCAGTTCAGCCGCACGACGGGCTACGCGGAGACCGTGCTGCATCGGTTCAAGAGCAGCCCCGATGCGGCCAGTCCCGAAGCGGGCGTATTCGCCGACAAGGTCGGCAACATTTACGGCACGACGATCGCGGGCGGCACACATCCGACGTGCCCGAACGGCTACGGCAAGGGCTGCGGGACGGTCTTTTCGATCGACGCCGCCGGCAAAGAACATTTGGTCTACAGCTTCGCCGGCGACCCCGACGCCAGCGAGCCGTTCGCGGGGCTGCTTCGAAGCGGCGGCGTTTTCTATGGCACGACCGCCGTCGGCGGCGCCTACTATCCATGTTATACGTACGGCGCTCTTGGATGTGGCGCCGTCTTTAAGATCGACCGCCGCGGCAGCGAGAGCTTGCTCTACAGTTTCAAAGGGAACTTTGGAAGCGGTGTGGTTGACGGACAGGGGCCGATGGGCGGCCTCGTCGCGGATGCGGCCGGAAACCTCTACGGCACGACGCCCTTTGGCGGACAGAACGAGACCGGAACGATTTTTAAGATTACGAAGCAGGGAGCCGAGACCGTTCTTTATTCTTTCAAGGACGAGACCGACGGCGGCCGCCCGTACTCCGGAGTGATTCGCGACTCGGCCGGAAATCTGTACGGCGTCGCGTACTTCGGCGGTGAGAGCGCCTGCACCGGCGGATGCGGAACGATCTTCGAGCTGAAGGCGAGCCGCGCGTTCAAGACGCTCTATTCGTTTACCGGAGGCGATGACGGCGGAAATCCGCTCGGGGGCATGGTGATGGATGCCGCCGGTAACCTTTATGGAACCGCGCAGAACTACGGCAACCTCAGCTGCAACAAGCGCGGCGGTAATCCCGGATGCGGAACGGTCTTCGAGCTCAACACAAAGCATAAGCTCACGGTGCTGCACGAGTTCGCGGGGGATCCCGACGGCGCAGTACCCTCCGAAAGCCTGATCATCGACGCGAACGACAACCTGTACGGCACGACCTCGTTCGGCGGCGACAACAACTGCAACGGCGGCTACTCCTGCGGAACCGTCTTCGAAGCCCCTTCGCGCGGCAGCGAATACGTGATACACACGTTTACCGGCGGAAAGAAGGATGGCGAAGTTCCGTACGGCCCGGTGGCGCGCGATGCCGCCGGCAACCTCTACGGTACGACCGTAAGCGGTGGCATCGGTCCCTGCAATCGCGGCTGCGGGATCGTCTTTAAACTGAGTCCAGGTCCTACTCTCTGACCGATTTCGGGCGATCGGCCGTGCCGATCGTCGAGAGCCTGCGATTGTGGGGACGCGAGCACATCGCGCGATTTACCTAGAGACGCTCGAGCAGCGACTCATCGTCGAGACGAGCCAACTCGGGCGGCACGCGATCGCGGACGCGCGCAGCGAGTTGCGCGGCAAGCTCGTTGCGGCGATCGTCGGTGAGGGTGTCACGACGCTCGAGAAAACGTTTGATCAGCGCGCGCTCTTCGCCGCTGAGGTATGCCGTTGCGGCGTAGGCGGGCTCCGCTTCGTTGCCATCGAGAGAACGCGGCTCGGCTAGGCGCGCGTCGCGCACGACGATCGTTCCGGCTGCGACATCGCCGAGGCGCTTGTTCTCGGGTGAGATCAGCGCGCTGATTGCGGCGACCACATAGTAGCCGAGCAGCTGTTCTCCGACGCGAATCAAGTTTCGGATAAGCGAAGCGCCAAAGTCAATCGGATAACCGCCGTCGCGAACGACCCGAATGGCAAGCAGTTTCTTGCCCGGAGTCTGGCCGTTCCAAAGCGCCTCAAAGACGATGAAGTAGCCAAACAAAACGCTAAACACGATCGTAACCAGCAGCGCGACTGCGAGGCTCATTGCGAGTTTGTCCGCAACGGGCGGCGCGTGGCGAGCCGGCGCCGCACGCGATACCGCCAAAAAGAGGCTTCCGAATATCGAAATCAGCGCGGCGATCTGGATCGTTTGATCGACGGCGAGCGCGAGGAATCGGCTCCCCAGACCGGCGAGCTCGTAGTTAAATGCGATACTTTCGGGCGTACGAACCTCGAGCGTCCGATCCATACGAGCCAGGTTCGACGGCCGCCGCCCGCCAACTTCCGGGCGTTGACGCAAGCCGCTTTCGTCGCGCGTCGTTCCGATACGTGGCGGCGCCTCGACGCGCTAGTCGACCGCGTTGGGCGCCGGGGCACGCGCGCGCTCTCGCCTGATGAGATCTTCGAGCTGGGACGCCTCTATCGCGCGACGACCAGTGACCTCGCCTACGCCCAGGGACGCGCCTACGACGACTCGCTGCTCGAGTATTTGAACCGCAGCGTGGCTCGTGCGCACGCGCAAGTTTACGCGGGGGCGCCGGAGAGCAGTATGCGCCGCATCGCGGATTTCTACGCGCGCGTCTTTCCGCAAGAGTTTCGCCGATCGCTCCCCTACGTCGCAATCTGCACCGCGATTACGGCAGCGTGCGCGGTCGTTGCATACGTGCTGGTCCGCAACCATCCGGCCGATGCATTCGCGCTGCTGCCGAAGGCGCTTGTCTCCGAGAACATCCGCAAGAGCCTGCACGACTCGAACTTCGCGGTCGATCCGAGTTTTGGGCCGGCGATGTCGGCGGCGATCATCACCAACAACGTGAAGGTCGCGATCATAGCGTTCGCCGGGTCGATTACGTTCGGCACGCTTACTATTTACAT
>JBAVSO010000178.1:0-9284 GCA_049695635.1 Candidatus Cybelea sp.
CTTCGTGCAGTGGGACGATTGGGGTGGCCTCTACGATCACGTACCGCCGCCATTCAAAGATTATGACGGGCTGGGTTTTCGGGTTCCGCTGCTCGTGATCTCGCCCTATGCGAAGCAGAACTACGTTTCGCACGTACAGTACGAAACCGCCAGCGTACTGCGGTTCGCCGAGGATCTCTTCGGTCTCGGTCAGCTCGCTGCGGCCGACAGGCGCGCGACCTCGCCGGCAGCCGATTGCTTCGACTTCACGCAGAAGCCGCGCCCGTTCGTGAAGATCGAAGCGCCGAAGAGCCCCGATTTCTTCATGCACCAATACGGCGGCTACTTCGCCCCCGATTACGAATAGCGTGTTCCGGTTCGCCGCCGTACTGCTCGCCGTGACGCTCGGCGGCGTGACGGTTCCGGTCACGAGCACGCCGCAGCCCGATAACTCGGGCACCCTCGCCGATCGTCAGTTTCTGGTTAGCACGGCGCTTGGCAGCGGCTATGCGCGGTACTTTGGCACTTCGTCGCTGGATGGCGATGCGTCGGTAACTCGAGCGGTAATAATCGTCCACGGCGTCTTACGCGATGCCGACTACTACTACGACACCGGCGTGATCGCGGCCAATACGGCGCAGGTGTTGAGCGACACGCTCGTGATCGCGCCTCAGTTCTTGGAGAAAAGCGACCTTGCCGGTCATCGCATATCGCCGCAGACGCTCTATTGGAGTTCGACGTGGCCGGGCGGCTCCGACGCGATCGCGCCCGCGCCGATCAGTACCTATGACGTCTTCGATGCGATGATCGCGCGGTTGTCCGATGCACGGCGCTTTCCGAGGCTGCGCGAGATCGTCGTGGTCGGACATTCGGCGGGCGGGCAAATCGTTCAGCGCTACGCCGTCGTGGCGAAAGCGCCGCAGATCGACAGCGGGCCGATTCCCGTGCGTCTGATCGTCTCCAACCCGTCGTCGTACTTTTATTTTACGGATTGGCGTCCGTTTCCACAGAGCAACTGCAGCGACTTCGACGAATGGCGCTACGGCTTGCGCGGCGCGCCGCGATACGTCACCGGAACGCCGGTCGATCTAGAAGCACGCTACGTAAAGCGGCAGGTGGTCTACCTAATGGGAACGGCCGACGTGAATCCCAAGGAAGACGATCTCGACCGGTCCTGTGGGGGCGAAGCTCAAGGTCCTTATCGGTTTGCTCGGGCAAAGTACTTCATCGGATACCTCGGTCGGCGCCATCCTGAAGGTACGGCGCAGCGCTACGCGTTTGTCGAAGGCGTGCCGCACGACAACCGCCGCATGTTCACATCCGCTTGCGGTCTGGCCGTCATCTTCGGCGGCAAGACGGGCTCTTGTGCGGCGGTGGGTAAGGTTTAGACCGACCGCGGGTTGGGCCACGAGGCTCCGGATTGCGGTGAAGGCCGCCTGACTCCCTCGCCCTGCCAGAGTAACGCGATTTTCGTCTTCATCGTCGCTGGGCTCCCTAGGACTTATTATTGCCAATCCTCATGTGAACCGGCGGTCTTCGAGCGACCCGACGAGCCCTTCGAGCGTGCTCACGGAGTTAACTCCGCCCACTTCGGATCAGTTAGGAAGCGTCTACGTGAGCAATAACGGATCAGTGCTCAACGTCGTGAACGAAACCGCGCGAACGATTTCACAATACAAACTTCCTTGGATCGCGAGCGAAACACCGTTCAACGTACTCGGCCCCACGCTCACGCTTATGGGGAAAGGCCGGCCCACTTCCGGTGGATTCGACGAAAGCGACAAGCACCTCGCGCTCGGCGATGCGGATGGCTGGGTCGACGTCGGGAGCGTAGCAGCGAATCATTGGTTGGCCGTCAGCAAGAAGAACCTAAAAAACGGTAACCATGGTGCAGCGTACGTTCCGTCGGATAAGTAAAGATACGCGAGCGTCGATCGGTTTAGCCCTGACCAGAAAGTCGCGTTAGGCCGACTGCGGATTGCGTTCAGGCGGCGTAACATAGCGCTTGGGTCGGGCACCAGACCGTCAGCGGCGTGTGACCGACCGAACGCTCAGGCGCGGACATTAGCGAGTCTAGAGCCTTGATTTTTGTAGGGCACTTCCCATGGACTGAAGAATTATGCGGGGGCGGAGGGCCTCCTTATGCTCGACATCGTCGCGTGGCACGGCAGCACAAAGGCAGAACACAAGGATAAGTTGGATACCTACGGTGCGAAGGGCTATCGCACGCTTTCACTGAGCATCTATAACACGACCGACGATCCGTGCTATGCCTGCGTTCTCGTCAGGCGGCCGGTGGTGGTTGCGGAGCGGCAGTTCTTCGATCTCGATACGGCGGGTTTTCAGAGTACCTTGGCTGCGATGGCTAACGACGGCATGGGACCAAACATCGTCTCCGCTATCGGTCCTGGCGACAATCCGGTGATCGCGGCAGTTTTTATCCCAGTGACACCCCAACCTGTGCCTTCGATCGGGTTGACGGCCAGCGAATTTTCCGCCTTGAACGGCCAGCAGTTAGGTAACGGTCAGAAACTGATGTGGTTTGATTGTTACGGCACGCCCGGGGATGAACGCTATATCGCCGTGTGGTGGCCCGATCCGGAGATGATGGCCTGGAACTGTGATGGCGTCGGCGAGAGCACGGCACAGGCGCAGCAACGCTTCGATAGCGTTGCCAAAACCTGGGCGCGCTGCGCTCAAGTTTTGAGTACGCCGAGCGGTAATATTACGTCTCTTTATACCGACGGAACGGTCGGCGCCACCGAGGTGGCCTTCGGCTTTTCAGCCGATGACTATCAGAACCAGTTCGACGAGTTGACCAAGAAAGACTTGGTGCCGCTGCGAGTGTGCGTGCAGGGCACTCTCAGCGGTGCAACGTTCGGGACCGTATTCGGCGAAACCGAGGAGACCAATCCGCGCATATGGCGCACTCAAGGCCCAGCTGGCCAAGCGAGTATTGCCAGCGTGGACTCCGCCATCGAAGCGTTTATGAAGGGCAACGCCGTCCGCAACTCTGCGTTGGCGATCGTAAACGGTACGCGACTGGTCTACGCCCAAGGGTACACTCTCGCAGAACCGAGCTACGTCGATGTTCAGCCGACGACACTGTTCCGGCTGGCGAGCTGCTCGAAAGTGTTCACGGCTTACGCCCTCTACCGCTTGTTGCAGCAGCAGGCCGGCAATGCACCCCCCAATCAAAAGCCTCCGACGATCCTCGAGCTGCTGGGCAACACGACGTTGCAGTCGGTATTGAATCTGAAGCAGCCAAACGGGTCAGCCCCCGCAGACCCGAAATTTTCCACGATTACGCTGCTGGATCTGATCACGAGCACTTCCGGCCTCAATCAAGGCCTGATTTATAGTTCCGTCGCCGCCGCCCAGGCGGCAGGCGCAATGCTGCCCGCAACGCGGGCGCAACTCTCGAGCTACGGCGCCGCCCAGACCTTTTCCATGACGCCGGGAGATCCGCACAACGTCGTCTACGGAAATTTTGATTATTTCCTTTTGGGCGAAGTAGTGCGTGTCCTCAGTGGCGCCGAGAGCTACGAGGCGGCGGTGGGGAGTTTGATCATGCAGCCGCTGGGACTGACGCGCGTGCGTGGAGCGCGAAGCCTCCTGAGCGATCAGCTCCTCGGCGAAGCGTCATATCATGTGACTCAGCCGAGATCGGCACAGTTGGTGGCAGCGGCTTCAACGCGAACGCCGCCGCAGCCGCTGGTAGCGGAGCAATACGGTGGGTACGATGCGGAAATGCTGGGCGCCTGTGGCGGCCTGTCGGCAGCGGCGGTCGACATGGCGCGAGTCCTCGCCTCCCTGAGCGCCGATGGCGCCAATCCGGTTTTGACGGCGGATACCGTCAATCAATGGATGGTAAATGCAGCATTGGCGACCGCAACTCTCAGCGGCCCGGAAGCTCACGGGTATCACGGCTGGGACGGGGTTTCCGCGACAGGTAACGGCGCGTTCACCGGCAACAAAGGAGGAACGCTGCGGGGCGCCGGTACCGAGGTCTACTTCACTACAGGCGGCACGTCTTACGTCTATTTCAACGGCACCAACAGCCCTTATAAAGGCACCACCGTTCCCGACTGGCATCAGCCCCTGGTTGAAGCGCTGGCCGGATATGACTGGGGGACCACGGATCTGTTTCCGACCTTCGGGATGCCGAGCTTTTAGCCTCAAGCAACCTTAGGATGAAGTCGGCCGAGAGCCGCGTTCCATGAATGCGTCGCGGCCGCTAAGTTTCGGTGTGTCTCTCGAAACGTGCACCCGCCGGTCAGTGTTTCCTCCCTTGCAATGCGCGGAGGGGGTAAAGGGCATCGGTCAGCGGACGCTCTGGTGGCGCTCAACGGTGAATCGCTATCAGTCTTGCGACAAAAACAAAAACGCCGAAATCCCTAAAGGAATCGGGCGTTTTCGATGGTTGAGATCGGGGACTCAAGCCCCCGACCCCTTACATGCCAAGTAACAAATCTCAGCAAGAGCTTGCGATATCAGAGTTTTCGGACCGTTACGCCGCTTTCTCCCCATTTTTCTCCTTACTAAGGACTGCATCAAGCAAGATCGTCACGCCACTTGCCAAACTCGAACGTTGAAGGTCGGCGTTTGCGGCGTTTCAGCGCCGTGAAGGACCGAGCCGCCGGAGCGAGCTCGGTCCTTTGTTGCCGATGTTTTACAGCGGAAGCATAGATTTGCGAAGCGCCGTCGCCGCGACACGCGCATTACGTAGTTGAATCCGCAGGCTTTTCTGCGCTGCAAACTTAGGCGCCGACACCCCGGTGGGTAAGTCCGCTGCTTTTTTGCTGGGAATCAACACCACCGCACGCTCTAAGCCCTTCGGGTTGAGGGCTGCGCCGACAATCTTTCCGCTGCTGTTAATGTCGCCGCCATATAACACGTACAGGTTCCTGCTTGGTGGAACGAGCAGGTTTAGATCGGTCATCGAACCATTCTGCCATATGAAACCGCGGCAACTGCTCGCGTTGCACGATTCGCCAACGACCTGGCCCTTGTCGTTGATACCAGCGGCGACGCTGAGGGAGTCGCCGGGTAACGTGCCAAGATCGCTCATCGTGCCGCTCTGCCAGAGGAAAGCGTGAATCGCCGTGTCTCCGGAAACATCCGAGTAGCCGACGATCTGGCCGCGATTATTGATGTCAACCGCGGCGTTATTATAGCGGCCGCCGAGACTGCCGAGGTTGACCACAGAGCCGGTTTGCCAGAGGACCGCGTGAGCCGTAACGGCGCATGTTCCCGACCATCCGACGGCCTCTCCACTATGGTTCATTGAGAAGGCGTTGCTAAAAGTATCACCGGATAACGGCGCCAGGGTGACGATCTTACCGTTCGGCTTCCAAATCACGCCGTAAGAGTCGAAGACAAGCGGTGGGGAGCAGCTCGGGTCTTTAATGCTCGTCTCGGCCTCACCAACGATCTGCCCGCGGTTGTTTACGTCGTTGGCCCCAGAGTTGTTTCCACCCAGGGTCGGAAGCGACTTCATCTTACCGTTTTGCCAGCTAAACCCTAGGCAGATATGTGACGTACCGAAATTACAGTAGTTTTCGGCATACGGGTCGGTTTGAGAGACTTCGGACAATCCCACGAACTGACCCCGGGTGCCATGGTTGTATTCCTGGACGTCGCTGTTCGGGCCACCCAGCGTGCCGAGGTCGGTCGCCCGGTGGGACCTCCAGAGCGCGGCGTGTTCGACCGTGTCTCCCTTCAGAAGCGAGGCGCCAGTGATCTGGCTACGGCTGTTGATCGCGGAAGCGTAGTTTGCCTTACCGCCAAGCGTGGCGAGCGTGAGCATATCGTAGGTCGTGGTGCTTGCTCGTGGTCCTGCACTCGACTCCGATTGCTCAATACGCTGGGCCGGGAGCGCGCCAGCCCCGGCTTCCGGCAGGCTCGAGAGCGGTGCGGCACCGCTCCCCCCGCCGCAACCGCTAAGTAAAGCCGCCGATACGAGTGTTGGCAGAAAAACTTGAGCGCGCAACGCTCGACCCCGGTTAAACAATTGGTTCATGATGTACTCCTTTACTGGTCCGCTTTGCGCGTGAGGGCGCGTTAGAACAACGTGACTCCGATTGCTCGCTCCGCTCACGACATTGGTCGCCAACGTCGCGTGACGCCGGTCAAGGCAAACTATGACGCCTCACGGCGACGGCCGAAACCTACAACCACCCGTACAACCGGGCGTTCGGATAAGTGAGGAGGCTGCCGAGAGCGGCCCGAACGATGTCAACAAGATGGAGGACCGAGGGCGAGTATCTGGCTCGCCGGACTTCGGGACGCTCCTTCGGCACTACCGACTAGCCGCCGGACTCTCTCAAGAGGCGCTCGCTGAGCGTGCCCGGATGAGCGCCCAAGGAATCAGCGCACTCGAGCGCGGTTATCGACGCACGCCCCAGCGCGAAACGCTCGCGCTCTTGGCCGGCGCGCTGGCACTCAACGACGAGCAGCGGGGGAAGTTTGAGGCAACCGCTGCGCGTACAGTGTTGCTGGGCCGTTGGGCCCCCGTTACCGCCGGCCCCTGGGCCGATGCGGCAATCGCAAATCTGCCGTTCGCGTTGACCAGCTTCGTCGGGCGCGACTGCGAGCTTTACGAGATCGCTAAACTAATGCGTCATCATCGAATGGTGACCCTCACCGGCGTCGGCGGCGTCGGCAAGACTCAGACCGCGTTGCATGTCGCGAACGCGCCTAGTGACGCCGGTGACGATGCGGTCTGTTTCATCGGACTCGCGCCAATCGGCGATCCTTCGTTGGTGACATCAATCATCGCATCGACTTTAGGCCTCCAAGAGGTGCCCGGTCGGCCACTGCTCGAGACTCTCGTTGCGTATCTGAAGAACAAAGTATTGTTGCTGATTCTTGACAACTGCGAACACGTCATTGGGGAAGTCGCAACCGTCGCGCAGGCGTTATTAACCGGCTGCCCGCGCGTTCGGATTCTTGCCACCAGCCGCGAAGCGCTCCGGGCCGCCGGCGAGTACATCTATCGCCTACCGTCGTTGCCCGTGCCGTCTGCGGAGGCCGCTCGTACGCTAAGCGCAGCCGGCGCCGTCGAATACGGGGCGATCGTCCTCTTCACCAGTCGCGCCCGAGCTGCCGAGTCTCACTTCGCAATCACCGATGAGAACGCGCCCACGGTTGCCGACCTCTGCCGGCGCGTAGACGGAATCCCTTTGGCTATTGAGCTCGCGGCGGCTCGCGTGAACGTGTTATCGGTAGAAAGGATCGTCGAGCATCTCGCCAACCGCTTTCGGATCCTCACCGGAGGCGAACGCACGGCCCTGCCGCGACAGCAGACCATGCGGGCAACGATCGATTGGAGTTACGATCTGTTATCCGCTCCCGAACAGAAGCTATTCGAGCGGCTCTCTGTCTTCGCCGGCGGATGCACGCTGGCGGCGGCGACGGACGTTTGCGCTGATGGCGACGTCTCGGAGGGCAACGTACTCGACTTGCTGTCGTCACTGGTCGATAAGTCGCTCGTCGTGAGCGATCTGCGCGTGAGTGAATCGCGCTATTATCTCTTGGAAACGTTTCGCCAGTATGCGCAAGAGAAACTCAGCGCGCGCGGGGAGCAGGAACAAGTGGCGCACCGTCACGCACTCGTACTTCTTAAGCTCGCCGAAGAGCTCGATGTCGCCTGGGATACCGCAGCCGACCTAGCCTGGGCCGACGTCACACGATTGGAGCTCGATAACTTGCGCGCAGCCGTCGGCTGGGCCCTCGCAGGCCGTGGCGAGATCCTCGCGGGGCAACGCCTCGCCGCGTTAGCGCCGATCTGGGAACCTTTTGCTCCCCTCGAGCGGCGTCGCTGGATCACCCTGGCGCGCGCCGCGATCGATGAAAGTACTCCTTCAAGCGTGCTTGCCGAGCTCAGCTTCGCCGACTGCTTGATCAGCCACCATTTAAACGAAGATGCGCTTGAGCTCGCCCACGGACGCGATGCGTTAGACCGCTACACAGCCCTCGGCGACGAACTTGGCATGGTGCGTTCGGAGATTCACGTGGGGCGTGCGCTGGTGGCCTTGCGGCGCATTTCAGAGGCGAAGCCGGTCCTGCGTGACGCCCTCGCCCACGCGCGGCGGTTAGGCCTCGTAAGATGGACGGCCTTCGCGGTAACCTCGACGGCGACGGCATGCTATTTTACTGGAGATTTCGCCACCGCTCAGCGTTACATCGACGAAGAGCGTACTATTTATGAAAGTATGGGCGACGTAAAACTCGGTCAGTTAGCTTTAAGGCAGCTCGCCGTATGTGAGTTTTATGCCGGCAATGTTAGCGTTGCGGTTCGATATGCTTCCGAGGCCGTTTCGAACCTTCGCGGCTTTAGGGATATGCGAGTTCTTGCTGATACGCTCGCTCTGACGGCGCTTTTCCTTGCCTCGGCCGGTGATTACGATCGAGCCCAGGCTCACGCGCGTGAAGCGCTCGTCATTCAAAGCGAGCAGCACCTCGGAAGAGACCTCCTGGTATCGGTCCAGCGTTTTGTAACCATCGCAGTATTTCGCCCACCGCGCGAACTCGAGGAATCGAAGCGACACGGACCGGCCGCGCGACTTCTCGGCTTCGTCGATGCTCGTCTCTTAGCGCACGGTTCGCGTCGAACCCCTATCGAGGAACAGGAGTACGAACGCGCTATCGGAGGGTTGCGCGACGCGATGGGGACCGACACGGTCGCGAACCTCATTTCCGAGGGTGCAGCGATGACCGAAGAACAAGCGGTCGCGTTAGCGCTGGCATTGTAAACCTAAGGCGATCAAGGAACCACATCCCAGTCCTGGCTGTTCGAAAACTCGAAGAGCATGTTGGGATTCCAGCCGCGCACGCCCGGATTCTCCGCCGAGAAATTCCCCCGGTAGACCAGCGGCACAAACAGGACGGCATCCCTGACCATGCGTTGCATTGCGCTCAGGAGCATTCGCCGCGAGCTTCGATCCGAGCGCTGCGATTGCTCAGCGAACAAGCGATCGTAGCGCGGATCGCACCAGCGCTGCACGTTCGGCCCGTTGGGAGCGCGGCGATCGCAGGTCCAGATCTCGCTCTGCTCGGGATCGCTGCCGCCGGAGAAGCCGGCCCATGCGAGGTTGAAGCGACCGCCGGTGGCGATGCCGTCGGGGAGACTAAAAAACACGTTCGCAGGATACTCGCGGAGGACGGCCTGCACGCCAACCCGTGCAAGATTTGCTTGCACGACCGCCGCTCCGGTCCGAGTTCCGCCCTCCAGGTATGCAAGCTGAACAACGAGCGGCCGGCCCTCTTTGACGCGACCGTCGCCTCGCAGTTTCCATCCGGCC
>JBAVSO010000179.1:0-13265 GCA_049695635.1 Candidatus Cybelea sp.
GCTCTACTCCGAAGACTTGACCGACGCCGAGAAGCACAAAATCGAAGACTCGCTCGAAAAAGCAGTCGCGCAGAGCGGCCTGCAGCCAAAAGAGACGTGGGGCGATCGCATCGAGGACCGTGGAACGCAGATCACTTACTCCGCACTCGGCCAGCAAGCACCCCTCGACGCAAAGGCAACGTGGGATCCCGACTTTTCGAAGCGCAAGCAGATCCAAGCGATTCTCGACGGCATGTTGCCCAACTTTTCCGTTCGCCTCGGGGGCACGACGTCAATCGACGTCACGCGCCCCGGCATTGACAAAGCCTACGGCATTCGCAAGCTGCGCGACATACTCAACATCCCGCTCGTCGATATGCTCTTCATCGGCGACGCGATCTTTCCGGGCGGCAACGACTATGCGGCTAAGGAAGCCGGGGTTGACTGCATTGCAGTGCGCGACCCCGAAGAGACCAAACGCGTGGTAGAAGCGATTATCGCCTGTTTGTCTAACTGACGGCCGGCGCGAAGATCGAGTGGGCGAAGCCGCCTTTGTCGGTTTCGCTAGATCGCTAGGTGCCTTGCACTTGGTCGCACGAGGCTTTGCCGCCGGTGACCGCATTGCTCATCGTAAACTCGATCGAGGGATGCTCAAGCTCCGGTGGGCTCGCGGGAGCAGTTACGAACTTGAGGTTGTTCGATTCGCCGGTCGTCCCCGAGTTTGCCGGGCACGAGGGCGCAGTCGTCAATCCGGTGTCCGTCTGCAGGCTCACACTGATCGTAGAACCCTTGTTGAATTTTGCGATATCGCCGCCGGCGTTACCGATCACGTTAAACTCCGCGCCCTCCCAGTGCGCCGACAAATCCGTGATGCCGTCGCCCTGAATGTTCTCCATTCCGTATTCTGTGCTACCGACGGAAAGATAGATGCTGTCGCCGCTTGATGACGCCGTGCCGGTCTCGATGAAATTGCCAAGACTCTTGATGGAGACGTTCGGAATGCTGACGGCCGTCGGGCTATTCTGCACGCATCCGCCGTCAGCGAACTGCCAACCTTTGCCCGATGGGCAGCCGCTTAAGCCGGAGCGTCCGGTCGGAACCAGCCAATCCTGAATGAACAGCTGGCCTTTACTCGAGCCCGGTGGATTTTCGTAGACGAACTGTTCCCACCCGGCACAATTCTGGATATTGCCGCACGCGGTCGTAGAGAAGAAATACGAGTTCAGCTGAAGGGTATAGCTGTTGACGCCGTTGTCGCCACAGCAGCCGAACAAGGGATTCTCGACGCTCTTCACCCTGGTCACGCCAGTAACTTGCGGGAACGCGCCAACGCCCGTGGACATCAGGTTCGGGCTCGTGTTCGCGGTAAAGTCGGCGCCGTTGCCGACGTTCTGCGCCAATGCTTCAATACGCGAGGCCGGAACCGGATAGAGGAGATGCGGCGGAGTCGAACACGCGATGCGCTTCCATTGCGTGGACGGATACGTCGCCTGAAAGCATCCCGATCCCGGCAGCGGGTTCCGCGCGAGCGAACGATGCCAGAGTTCCATTGCCGCGGCGTTCGGGGCAGATTGGCTCGTGGGATTCGCGACGGTTCCGGCCGGAGTTAACGATTGCGTCGAGCTGGAACACGCCGACAGTGCTCCCGACAAGGTCAAGCTCGCAACGATCGCGCCGGCGTGCGCGAACGACCTACGTAGTCGTGGGGACAGCATTGATGAACCTCCTCAAAGAGGGCGGCATTATAGCGTTCCGCTGGTACGCCGCGGTTGCAGGGCGCACCTCCTGTAGATCGCTTTAGCGTGGACTCGCACGTCAAGCGTCATGGCCGGCCTGAACCAGCTGCAGCGTATGCCGTGCGATCATAAGGTTCTCGTCCGTCGGTATGACGTACACCGCAACACGGCTCTCAGAGCACGATATCACTCGGTCGTTACGCCGGTTGGCGGCTTCGTCGAGCCGCACCCCAAGATGCTCGAGCCCTTCGCATGCGGCGGCGCGAATCGACGGTGCGTGCTCGCCTATTCCCGCTGTGAAGACCAGCGTTTTCAAGCCGCCCAGCACGCCGATCATCGAGCCCAGATGCTTGCGGAGTTGATAAACGAAGAGCTCGACGGCCTCCGCGGCGCGTGGATCGGAATCGGTCATGGAAAGCAGGCTTTGCATGTCTGCGGTCGTGCAGGAAACGCCAAGCAGTCCCGACTTTCGGTAGAGTAGATCGGTGAGCCGGCCGGCGTCGTACGCACGTGAATCGAGCAACCACAGAACGATTCCCGGGTCGAGATCGCCGGGGCGCGTTCCCATCATCAGGCCGCCGAGCGCGCTGAACCCCATCGTCGTGTCAATGGGTTTGCGCTCCACCAGGGCGCAAAGACTCGCGCCGGAACCGAGGTGGGCGACGACGGTGTACCCCGAGCCGTCCCCTAACTTGGAAGATATATATTCGTACGAAAGCCCATGGAATCCGTATCGTTGGAGCAGCGGATCGATGCCGGCCGGCAAAGGGAGCCGCTTTGCGATCGGTGGGCACTGGCGGTGGAACGCCGTATCAAAGCACAGGACGTGGGGAACGTTCGGAAGGTTGCGCAGGGCCGCGCGGACGAGATCGAGTTCGCTGCGCAGATGGAGCGGCTCGATCACAACCAGTGCTTCGAGGTCTCGCAAAGCTGCTTCGGTTGCGCGGACTGGTGCAGTATACGCAGGACCTCCGAAGACGATTCGGTGACCAACGGCTCCCAGTTCGCCCTCGAGGCGCGGCTGAACTCGTGCGAGTATGCTACTTAGTGCGGTCGCGGGATCGTTGCTCGCCGCATCGCTGCCCGCCTCAATACATACGAGCTGACCGCTCGGCGAATCCGTGCGGTAGGCAGCAAACTTCAGCGATGACGAACCACCGTTGAGGGAGAGTATATCCACAAGAAACCTCGAAACGAGTTTAGCGGATGGGTTGTATAAGAGTTCAGACTAAAAAAGGTTAAACCCTGATTATGGCTACTGACGATGCAGCAACTCGCAGGTTTGTTTTCGATGCCACCCTATCGACCGCGGTTGCCGCCAACGGCGAACTCCGGGAAACGATCGCCGCGCACCGAGGACCGCTCGCGCCTGAGATGCTCGATAGAATGAATCGCTACTGGCACGCCGCTAACTATTTGTGCGTCGGCCAGATCTATCTCTTCGAAAATCCTCTCCTTCGTGAGCCCCTCAAAGCGGAGCAGATCAAACCGCGCCTGCTCGGGCACTGGGGAACGTCGCCAGGACAAAACCTCGTATACGTCCATCTCAATCGCCTGATCAAAGAACGTAGCGCAAATATCATCTACGTTTCGGGGCCCGGGCACGGCGGTCCGTCGCTTAACGCAAACTCTTACCTCGAAGGGAGTTTTACCGAGGTACACCCGGAGATCACGCTGGATGAGAACGGTCTGCGGCTGCTCTTTAGAAAGTTTTCGACGCCGGGCGGTCTTCCCAGCCATTGCGGACCGCACGTTCCGAACTCCATGCATGAAGGCGGAGAACTGGGCTATTCGCTCATCCACGCGTTCGGGGCCGCGTTCGACAATCCGGATCTGATTGTGGTCTGTGTGATCGGCGACGGCGAATCTGAAACCTGTCCGCTCGAGGGAAGCTGGAAGTCGGTGAACTTCCTGAACCCGGTTACGGACGGCGCGGTTCTGCCGATTCTGCATCTCAACGGCTACAAGATCTCGGCTCCCACCGTCCAAGCTCGGACGAGCGACGAAAACTTGAAAGCTCTTTACATTGGGCGTGGCTACAAGCCGTACTTTATCGAGGGCGACGATCCCGAACTCGTCCATCAGCTCCTCGCCGGAACGTTGGACGAATGTTATGCGGAGATTCGATCCATTCAGGAAGAAGCGCGCCGCACCGGTTTCCGCAAGCAGCCGGTTTGGCCGATGATCGTGCTGCGTACCCCAAAAGGGTGGACCGGCCCCAAAGAAGTCGATGGGATCCCGATCGAAGGCACGTTCCGCGCGCATCAGGTGCCACTGGCAACAGTTCGCGAAAACCCCGAGCATCTCAAAATTCTCGAAGCCTGGATGAGAAGTTACAAGCCGGAGCACCTCTTTGACGACCGCGGCAAACTCATCGACGAGTTGGCTGAGCTTGCACCTTCGGGAAACCGCCGCATGGGCGGTAATCCTCACGTCAATGGCGGCCGGCTGCTCGTAGACCTCGACCTTCCTGACTTCACAAACTATGCGCTCGAGGTCCCCGGCCCGGGGCAAGTGATGGCCGAAGCTCCACGAAAGCTCGGCGATTTTTTTCGAGACGTCTTCAAACTGAATCGGGAGAACTTTCGCATTTTTTGCCCGGACGAAACGAACTCAAATCGCTTGGGCTCGGTGTTCGAGGCGACGAAGCGCCGTTTTACAGCGGAGATCGTTTCAATCGACGACGACCTCGCACCGGACGGCCGCGTCATGGAGGTATTGAGCGAGCACTGCTGCCAGGGATGGCTCGAGGGGTACCTGCTGACCGGGAGACACGGCATGTGGTCTTCCTACGAAGCGTTCGCACAAGCCGTCGATTCGATGCTGACGCAACACGCCAAGTGGCTGGAGCAGTGTCGCGAGTTTCCATGGCGCAGACCGCTTGCGTCGCTGAACGTTCTGCTAACGGGCCATGCGTGGCGCCAGGATCACAACGGCTTTAGCCATCAGGCGACGGGGTTTGTCGATAACGCCTTAGGTCGGAGAAAAGACGTCGTTCGGGTCTACTATCCTCCGGACAGCAATTGTCTCCTGAGCGTTTTCAGCCATTGCCTGCGCAGCCGCAACTACGTAAACATCGTGACCTGCGGCAAGCAGCCCCAGCTGCAGTGGTTGACCGTGGATGAAGCTCTCGAACATTGCTCGCGAGGTGCTTCGATCTGGAACTTTGCGACCAATGACGCGGGTAAAGCACCCGACGTCGTTCTAGCTTGCGCCGGCGACGTGCCGACCATCGAAACCTGCGCGGCGTCGTGGCTGCTTCAAAAGTACGTCCCAGGCATCAGGGTGCGGGTCGTCAACGTGGTCGACTTGATGGCGCTGGCAATGCCGGACGTTCATCCGCACGGGCTCGACAACATGTCGTTCGACGCGCTCTTCACCAAAAGTGCGCCGGTCATATTTGCCTTTCACAACAATCGGTGGCTCATTCACTCGATCGTTCACGGGCGTTCGAACGAAAACCGTTTCCACGTGCGTGGCTACATGGACCGAGGCAGCACGACGACGCCGTTCGATATGGTCGTGTTGAACGAGATGAGCCGTTTTCACCTCGCGATGGACGCGCTGAAGTACGTCCCGCGTTTACGTTCGGAGAGTTCCGGCGTCACCGAAATGTTCGAGCGAAAGCTGCACACACACAACGCCTATATTCGCGAGCATCTCGACGACATGCCTGAGATCAAGAACTGGACGTGGACGGCCGATTTTAGCGAGTCGAGTGCACCTCCTCGCTTTGCCAAGGGACATCCTCGGGCAAATCTGTTCAGCGACGCCTGAACGCAGAGATGGAACCTCTCGATCTCAAAACTGCATCGGTGCTAACGCCGGATGAGGTACTCAGGAGGCTAGGGACTTCGCTCGCCGGACTTTCGGCCGCCGCGGCGCGAGCGTATCTCCGAGAGGTCGGACCAAACGAGATCGAGGAGAGCAAGCCCAATCCATTCGCGACCCTGGCGCGGCAGTTCAATAATCCGTTCCTCCTGCTTTTGATCGCTACCGCGCTGCTCTCGCTCTGGCTGCACGACCGCTCCGACGCACTGATCATCCTGGCGATCATCGTTCTCAGTATCGGCTTGAGCTTTGCCAATGAGTTCAGCTCGGAGAAGGCTGTCGCCGACCTTCGCGCGCGCGTGCAACGCAAAGCGGTGGTCGTGCGTGACGGCAAGCGCGAAAACGTGGACGTTGCCCAGCTCGTCCCCGGCGACCTTGTGCAGCTCGCCGTCGGGGACATCGTCCCCGCGGATCTGCGGCTCGTCGACGTTCGCGAGCTAGCGTGCAACGAAGCCGCACTGACCGGGGAGGCCCTTCCGGCTGAAAAATCGATCTCAGCGGAAGGTGACGCGGACTCGGATTTCGCTTGTTGCGCGTACTCCGGCTCAGTCGTGACGGACGGCGTTGCGACCGGCGTCGCCGTGGCGACCGGACGCTCCGCGGCGATCGGCTCGATCGCGCACAAACTTTCCGAACGCTCGCCGCAAACGGCGTTCGAGCTCGGACTCCGAAGCTTCTCGCTGCTTCTGGTCCGAATTACCGTGATTCTGACCATTACCATCGTCGTCGGCAACGCGCTGCTCCACCACTCGTTGATCGAATCGCTGCTGTTCGCGCTCGCGATCTCGATCGGCATAACACCGCAGCTGCTGCCGGCGATCGTCACGATCAGCCTTTCGGCTGGGGCGCGCCGGCTCGCCAAGAAATCGGTCATCGTCAAGCGCCTGGTGAGCATTGAAGATCTCGGGAACATCGAGGTACTCTTTACAGACAAGACCGGAACGCTAACCGAAGGCAAAATCTCTTTTCGCGATGGGATCGACGCGATCGGAACTACCTCAGAGCAGAGTATCGTCCTTGGCTTAGTCTGCACCGACGTCGTTTTCGATAACGGGCGCATCGTCAGCGGAAATGCATTGGACGTCGCACTCTGGGAGGCTGGGACAGCGACGCTACGCCAGAGCGCCGGAACGTATCAGGTGATCGACCGCGCGCCGTTCGACTATCAGCGACAGATGATGTCGGTCCTGGTGCAGTCGCCCGACGGGCGCAGGCTGCTCGTAGCCAAAGGCGCACCCGAGGCGATCGAAGCGAGGTGCCGGGAAGTGAGTCAGCAGTTCAAAGACTCCCTCGATCGTCAGCTGGAGAGCGGAAACCGCACGATCGCTCTCGCGCAACGCGAGGCGAGCGGGCTGACGAAGATCTCGGCGGACGACGAACGCGACCTAACGCCAATCGGTCTGCTGATGTTCGCCGACGAACCGAAACGGGATGCGGCGGAAAGCCTACGCAAGCTCGAGGCGCTCGGAGTGAAGTTGAAGGTCGTTACCGGCGACAGCGATCGCACGGCGCAAGTCGTCTGCCGCGAGCTCGGTCTTTCCGTCGCCGGAGTGCTCACGGGGAAGCAGCTCGCCGCGATGAGCGACGCGGATCTTGGCAACGCGCTCGACCGCACGACGATCTTTGCGCGCGTTACGCCCGACCAAAAGTCACGGATAATCAAGCTGCAGCGTGCCGCCAACAGGGACGTCGGCTACTTGGGTGATGGTGTCAACGACGCGGAGGCCATCCACGATGCCGACGTCGGCATCTCGGTGGATTCGGCGACCGACGTCGCAAAAGACGCCGCCGATATCGTTTTGCTCCAGAAGGATCTCAACATTCTGGCGGACGGCGTTGTCGAAGGACGCCGCATTTTCGCCAACACGATGAAGTACGTGCTGATGGGGACGTCCTCTAACTTCGGCAACATGTTCAGCGCGGCGGGCGCTTCGCTGATCCTGCCCTTCCTGCCGATGCTCCCGTCGCAGATCTTGCTCAACAACCTACTCTACGATACGAGCGAGATGACGATCCCTACCGATAACGTGGACGAGGAGCGGCTTCAGCGTCCCGCACACTGGAACATGCGGTTCATTCAGCGCTTCATGCTCGTCTTTGGGCCAATCTCCTCAATCTTCGATTTTCTGACCTTTTGGGTTATGCTGAGCCTATTTCACGCGGGCCAGGAGCTCTTTCGCAGCGGCTGGTTCGTCGAGTCGCTCTCGACGCAGTCACTGGTGATCTTCTTGATCCGCACGCGCCGAACTCCGTTTTTCGTCAGTCGCGCGAGCTGGCAGCTCACGGTAACGACGCTCGCCGTCGTCGCAATCGGGATCGCGCTGCCATTCACTCCGCTCGCCCATCCGCTCGGCTTCGTCCCGCTGCCGCCGCTCTTTTTCGTCGTCCTTGGGTTAATGATCGTAGCCTATCTCGGCTTGATCGAGTTGGCAAAATGGTTATTTTATAGAAGCTCCATCATGCAGGTGGCGGTAAGAACGACTGCCGCCGCGCAACGGCCGTAACGAAAAAAGATCCGGCTTCGGGGGATTACGCAGATTGGGCTGAAACGTCCGGGTACCGGTACGGCAGACCTTTACGGGCACGTTCGCCCAGCGATGCTCCATCCGCACAAACGGCGGGTCATGGTGGGCCTGGTAGGATTCGAACCTACGCGCAACCAGTTATGAGCCGGCCGCTCTACCGCTGAGCTACAGGCCCCGGCGGGCGAGCATCTTCGCGGCATCGCGCGCAGCGGCCCTCACTGGCCTTGCGCTCTCCTAAAATGGAGTGTATAATCTCCATAAAAGGACCTACGACATTGACCGTGCTTGCCTATCCCGAAACCAAATACGCCGCGCCCGAGCTGATCGACATTACGTCGCCGGCGGAACGCAAACGGCTTGGGCCGTCCGCGCTGAAGGCCTTCTTTAACATCGTGAGCTGCTGGCAGATCCGCGACGATGATGCGATGCGGCTGCTCGGCGGGATGGCCAGCAGCAGCTACTATGCAATGAAAAAGTCGCCGCGGCGCAGCCTCGACCCCGATACGATGCTGCGCATCTCTTACTTGGTCGGCATCTTCAAGGCGCTCAACATTCTCCACAGCAAAGCGTTAGCCGACCGATGGGTCACACTTGCGAATCGCAATCCAATCTTTCGCGGCATCACGCCGCTCGAGTATATGATTCGTGGCGGCATCCCGGCGATCCAGGTCGTACGCCGGCTTCTCGACGCCCGGCGTGGCGGCATCTAAACGCTTTCCGCCCACCTCGCTCGTTCGGCGTAACGATACGCACCGGTTTATCGCGTCCAAATACGGCGAGAGCGTCTTGGCGCGCATTGCCGACTCGAACAGGCATCTCGACGACATCTTCAAGCTCGACATTGCCACCAACGAACGGACGCTCGCCGAAGCCGGATTCTCCGGCGGCATTGATGCGCACGAGCTGGTCTTCGGAGTGCCGTATTACCGGATCGTCAACGCGGCGTTTACCCACCCGCATCCACTCGGCAGTCGCTTCAACGGCCCCGACCGTGGGGCATGGTATTGCGGATTCGAGATCGAGACGGCGATGGCCGAGGTCGCCTTTCACAAGACGATCGATCTGCTCGAGATCGGTGTCCTCGAGGATGACGTTACCTACGACGACTACACCGCCGACTTCAGCGCGGAGTTCCACGATATGCGCGTCCCCAACCGCTTTGCGAAATACTTGAATCCCAATAGCTATGTCGCGTCGCAGCAGCTCGCGGAGGAGCTCCTGGCTAACGGATCGCTCGGTGTCGTCTATCCGAGCGTACGCAATTCGGGCGGCACGTGCATTGCCTGCTTCCGTCCCACGCTCGTCATGAACGCAACGAAAGGCTCGACCTACCGCTTCACCTGGAGCGGAGACACTATACCGGTCATCGCGCCGGCGTAGCGCGCCGCCTGGCCGAGCTGCTCTTCGATCGCCATCAAGCGGTTGTACTTTGCGGTGCGATCGCTGCGCGAGAGCGAACCGGTTTTGATCTGGCCTGCATCGGTAGCGACGGCTAAATCGGCAATCGTCGTGTCTTCGGTCTCGCCGGATCGATGCGAGATCACCGTTCCGTAGCCTGCCTTTTGCGCCATCGCGATGCAATCGAGCGTTTCGGTCAACGTGCCGATCTGGTTGACCTTGATCAGAATAGCGTTGGCGGCGCCTTGCGCGATTCCCCGCTCGAGGAACTCCATGTTCGTCACGAAGAGATCGTCGCCAACCAGCTGTATTCGCTTGCCGAGCGCCTCCGTGAGCTTCACCCATCCGGACCAGTCGTTTTCGGCGAGTCCGTCTTCGATCGAAACGATCGGATAGCGGTCGCAAAGCTCGGCGTAGAGCGCGATCATGTCCCCGACCGTTGCAGAGCGGTCGCGCGAGAGCGGATAGTATTTCCCGTCTTGGTAGAACTCGCTCGACGCGGGATCGAGCGCTATCGCGACGCCGGCGCCGGGTTTGTAGCCGGCACGTTCGATCGCCTCCACGATCAGGTCGAGCGCCTGCTGCGGAGTCTCGAGCGGCGGTGCATAGCCGCCTTCGTCGCCGACGAGCGTTTGCAGACCGCGTTCGTGCAAAATTTTTCCGATCGCGTGGAAGACTTCCGACCCGCAGCGCACCGCTTCAGCTTCGCTCCCTGCACCGAGCGGAACGATCATGCACTCTTGAAACTGGAGTGCACCCTCGGCGTGTTTCCCGCCGTTGATCACATTCATCATCGGAACCGGGAGCGTGGCTGCGGAGGGTCCGCCGAGATAACGGTAGAGCGGCAGCGAGAGGCTGACGGCGGCCGCGCGCGCGACCGCCAGCGAAACGCCGAGGATTGCGTTCGCACCGAGATTCGATTTGTTCGGCGTGCCGTCAAGCTCGATGAGCTTCGAGTCAATCTCGCGTTGCGCGGTCGCGTCGAGGCCCTCGATCGCCGGACCAAGCATCTCGTTGACGATGGCGACGGCCTTGCGGACACCCTTGCCATTGTAGCGCTGGTTGTCGCCGTCGCGCAGCTCGACGGCTTCGTTCGCGCCGGTCGAGGCGCCCGAGGGAACCATCGCCTCCTCCACGGCGCCGAAGCTCGTCGCCACGGTCACGGCGACGGTCGGATTACCTCGCGAGTCGAGGATCTCGCGCGCATGAACGCCTTCGATTAGCGGATTGCCGCCGCCGCGCAGCGATTCGAGCGACACGCTACTCCTTGATCCAGCGTTCGAGGTCGTGCCGCCGCGACATGAAGTCGCTGTCGTTGAAGAACAGCTTGAGCTCGCGGCCGGCGCTGGCGGGGCTGTCGCTTCCGTGGACCAGATTGCGACCGATCGCCTGGGCGAGGTCGCCGCGAAGCGAACCCGGCGCGGCGTTGAGCGGATCGGTTGCGCCGATGAGCTGCCGGCAGCCGTCGATCACTCTTTCGCCTTCGACGGCCAGCACCACGATCGGACCGCTGGTGATGAAGCTGACGAGGTCGTCGAAAAATCCTTTGCCCTTATGCTCGGCATAGTGCTCGCGCGCGCGTTCGCCGTCGAGCTGCATCATCTTCATTGCCGAGATGATGTAGCCGCGCCGTTCGATGCGCGTCGTGATTTCGCCGATCAGGCCGCGTGAGACGGCGTCGGGTTTGCAGATGATGAGCGTACGTTCAATGGCCATAAGCCGTCCCTTTAGGTGGGGCGGCAGGTCATCCTTCGACAAGCTCAGGATGACACAGACCGAGATGGGATTAAGGGCGGGGCCGTACGAGGCGGTCGCCGAGGCGCTCGCTGGGACGCCGTTTGCTTCGATTACGTACGCTGAGGAGACCGAGAGTACCAATGCCGACGCGGCGGCGCTGCTCGGCGACGAACGTTACGGCGGCTGCGTCCTCGTTGCCGAGTACCAAAGTCGCGGCGCCGGACGCAAGGGCCGCACCTGGCTCGCACCGGCGGGATCGGCGCTCCTATTCACGACGATCCTGCCTCGCGCGATCGAAACCGAAGCGCTGTGGGTCGTTCCGTACTGGGTTGCGCTCGCGGTGCGCAACGCATTGCTCGACTGTGGGATCAAAACGACGGTGAAGTGGCCGAACGATCTTCTGCTGCACGATCGCAAACTTGCGGGCGTGCTCTGCCAGTCGTCGGTCAGCGGACGGGCCGCCCACGTTGCGTGCGGCGTCGGAATCAACGTGCGTCGTCCCGGCGCCGATCCGGGCATCGCTCCGCCCCCCGCATTCTGTGACGACGTCGCGGTCATCGACCGCGCCGCGCTGTTGCGCGCGATCCTCACCGAATACGATCGCTCGCTCATCACGCTCGACCAGCCCGCGCGCGTAGCGGCCGCGTGGGATGAGGCCGCTGGGTTGCCGGGCAAGCCCTATCGGATCCGGCTCGACGGCGAGCCGGAGTCGTTTAATGCAATCGCCGAGGGGCTAGATCCCGGCGGAGGTTTGCGCGTCATCCGTGAGAACGGCCGCCGCGAGATCATCTCGCTTGCCGACGCTACCGTCGTTCGACAGGCTCAGGGCCGCTAAGGCTGCTCGTTGCGGGCGCGCGTGAGGCGCCGATCGCAAATTTCGCAGAAATGCGGCATCTTGTTGTCGGTCTCGAAGATCGAGTTCGAGTAATACATCGCGCAACGAGCATTGAAGCAGTGCTTGAGTCCGAAGGCATGCCCGAGCTCGTGAATCGATTCTTTCAGCGTTCGCTGGAAGAGGAGATTTGCGTCGGCGGGCTCGCCGTAGAACTCCGAGCGAAGCCGCGCAAGCGAAACGACGGCCGTCCCCTGCGTTTCGTCGGCGTCTCCGAAGACGAACCGATGCGACGTCTTATAGAGATCGAAGTCGGTAATCGCCAGCAGCGCGCCGGCAGCATCTGGCCGCGCCCGCTGCAGCTTGGCGCTGAGGGTCGCGACGAAGAGTTGGCCGCGCGTTGCGTTGAGCGTGCTGCGCGGCACGACGAGCGAGCGTTCGACACGCGCGCCGGCTAGGAATCGCTCCTCGAGGCAGGTCGCGAGACGGTCTAAGAATGCTGCATCGACGGTGTTGATCGGCACGATGCTAATCTTCGAATCCATCTCTGTAGGGGAACCGTTCGCTCCGAGCCGGCGCAAAACTTGCCGGACGGCTCGATAACATTCTCTTAAAGTGACGCGGCTGACGCGCGTCGAACTCGTCGTGCGTGATCGTCGGAGTCGGCATCGACATGGCAGACGTCGCGCGCTATCGCTTCGACGAGCGCAAGCTGGCGTGGTTCGCTCGTAAGATCTACACCGAGACCGAGATCGCCTACGCGATGCGCAAGCGCAACTGGCCCGAGCGGCTCGCCGGTTTCTTCGCCGCGAAAGAGGCGACGCGTAAGGCCTTCGGACACGCGATACCGTGGCGCTGGGTCGGCGTTACGCACGAACGCAGCGGAAAGCCGACGATCGAACTGCGCGACCGCGCCGCTGCGCTGATGCGCGGCCGCGGCGTGCGGACGATCCACCTCAGCATCACCCACACCGCGACGGTTGCTGCGGCGATGGTGATTCTGGAAGCGTGATCTACGTCTTAACGCCGCAAGCGATGCGAACGGCCGACGCGGAAGGCATCGCGCGCTTCGGCGAGGACGAGCTGATGCGCAACGCCGGCAGGCGCATCGCCGAGCGGCTGAGGGCGCTCTCGACTCCGCAGCGGCCGATCGTGGCCTTTGCCGGCCCGGGCAACAACGGCGGCGATGCGTTCGCGGCCCTCGCCGAGCTTGCGCCCGCGTACGAG
>JBAVSO010000180.1:0-17866 GCA_049695635.1 Candidatus Cybelea sp.
ATCGGCAGCACCGTAGCGGATAGCGACGACGTCACGGGCAAGGTCGAGCTCGGGCCGGTCAGCCCTAACTCGGATGCCGTAAACCCGTCGACGATCACCCGGAAGCAATCTTGAATCGGCAGCCCACCCAGCGACCCGTGCGGCTGCAACCGCCGCGCATCTACTTCATCCTGACCAATCGGATTGCGATTAAGGGTGAACGTCGCGTCTTTTTCCTCAACCTTGAAGAAAAATGGGTCGATTGACGACCCAATGACCGTCGAATTGTCGTTGCCAAGCAGCTGCGTTCCATTGTTGTTGCGTTGAAATCGCAACGTTCCGCCGCCGTTTGGGAAAAAATTCGCGGCCGTCGGCGTGTTGACGGCGGGAAAGACCCCGTAGAAGTGGGGACCGGCCGTGACCATGCGCATGTAATCGCCCAGAAAGCCGCTGGGCGGGACTGCCGTTTGCGCGAGCAATAGGTCGTCCCACGTCGTGCCGTCGGTCGTCGTGCGGAAGTGCGCCTGCCACTGGTTGCTCACCAGTTGCAAGTAGCTCAGCGCGACCGTGCTCTGGCTGTTGATCGCCATCGTGGCCAGTGCAGCGTTGGCGACGGTGATGAGATCGGCCGACCACGTCTTGCCCCGATCGAGCGAACGGACAACGTGCAACGTAAAGCCGCTTCCACTGCTGTCGATGTAGCTGAGATAGACGACGTCGCTATCGTTGGGATCCACCTGAACGTCGAAACCGTTGTCGGGTCGCTGCCCGGCAAGCGGCGTCACTCCGTCAATGTTCACGTTGACGACAATGCGTCCGGCGACCGAATCGCTGGGGTCGGTGAGGTCGCCGAAGTTGTTTTGCCCCCAATTGTCGTCGCGCGCGACGACCATATTCATGTTCCTAACGACGCTTGCGGATTGCGAAAGCCAACTTTGATAACCAACGTAGACTGTGCCGTCGGAATGCGGTTCGGGACGAATGTGGAACCCGTCGCGGATCGCGGTACGTGAATCGAGTTTAGTTTTGGTGAACGTTGGAGTCGCCGCAAGCGAATCAAGGCAAACATCGACGGTGGCCCAATACCCGGCGCTCTCGTCGCCGTATCCTACGTACGTCCGAACCTTGCCGGCGGCCGAACCGCTCTGAACGGTAATTGCATGGACCCAAGGTTGATCCAGCGGGGAACGCGTCTCTATAATCGGAAACGTGCCGGTGGTCGGGTCCGCGCTGCGATCGACGTTGAGGGTCAGGGTTGCTGTATCGGCCCGCAGTGTCGCCATGTACAGCTCGTTTGACGAGGATGAAAAGCCGATCGTCTGATCTTGCGACCCGGCTCCGGGCACGTCAAACAACAGCGCCCAATTCTCTCCGCCGTCCGTCGTGTAGTAGACGGGTCCATTAATGTCACCGGGGTCGGGCGGCGTGAACGCGGTGATCGCCATCTGGCTGGGGTTCGCGGGGTTTACGGCGATATTCGGTTCGGAGTCGTTATTGGTCTCGTTGCTATGGTTGTTGGGGACGGCATTGACGATGCGCGCGATTCTCATGCGGCGTTTTCCCTCTTACTTCAGGGTGTTTAGTAACTGCTCGATCCGCGCGGCTTGCGATGCGTCTTGAAAATCGGCATCGTCAACGGCAACCAAACCACCAGATGGTAACGTGCTGTCACTGCGGATCGCGGCCGCCGGCGCGGCATGCAATAAAAAGATGCCGCGCTGACCCTTTTGGAACCGCGCAGCATGGTCCCACGGGGGCCACGGCGCGGTCGCAAAGTAGAAGACCGCCGGCGCAGTACCTTTGAGCGTTTTGTTGAGCTTCAGATGCGCCGCCGACCAAAGTGCATCGTGGAGGTTGTCCGAAAAACCGGGCGGGTCGATTTTGGTAATCTGCGCATCGACGACGACCTGCGCGTCTTGCAGTCGTACAAGGAGGTGCCGTTGAGGGAGATCGGCCACGGCTGCAGCCACCTGATCTTTCTGACTCGCGTCAACGTGAGCGACTTCGCGTACGGCAATACCGCGACCGTGAACCCAACTGTTTGCGAGAAATACGACCTGCTGGCCAGGAGCGAACTGCTCGGACGAACCTACCGCCACGGTGATCGTCTGACCGCGAAGATTGCCGAGTACGGGATTTGTCCGCAGACTTTGATCGAGCCGTACCGTGATGAGCTTCTCGTTCGGCGGAACGAACGGCACCGAAGAAGCACGTAGCTCCAATACGGTTCCGCTAAAGATGAAGCCCGACGACGCAACCACATCTGAAATCGACTGCATACGCTACCGCCCTTTACGCGCGCCAGTACGCCTATATTTTGATCGAAAAGAATGCTTGGATGCGCGACCACCAGGCCCGTCGCAACGGCGCGCTGCGATGAAGCACGGTAAACACGAGCAGAGCCGCAGCAATGAGATAGCCGAACTCGACCGTGCCGCTGCCGCTATCGGGTGAAACGTGAAAGTATCGCTCAAGAAAGTCCATGAACGTACCTGCCTACCACTCTACGGGAATCCAGCCATTGATGAGGCCGTGTCCGGGCAGTTTAGCATACCTGGCGTCCGCCTGTCTAGGGTGCGAATCGCGCCAAGCTAGATCTTACCGGCGGAAGTATCGTCGCGCCAGAAAGCACCTTACCAACGGTCGAACGTGGCGGCGAACGGCCGCCCATGGATGCAAAGGCAGCAGTGGGGCGGTGTGATATTCCGAAGGTCCGCTTCCACGACTTGAGCCACAGTCATGCGACTCAGCTACTCCGCGCCGGAGTGCATTTCAAGATCGTGTCGAGCGGCTCGGTCATGCCTCGGTAGCGATCACTCTCGACCGCTACTCACACGTTCTACGAGGCATGGACAGAAGCGCGGCGGACGCCCTTAGCGAAGCTGTATGCCAAGGCACGCGGAACATAGGCTGTTAGCCGACTGTTAGCAAACTAGCCCTTTCGGGGGCAACGCGAAAGGCAAAAACCCTTGTAAAATAATACTTGGAGAGGTGGCTGAGCGGCTGAAAGCGGCGGTCTTGAAATGTTTGCAGCTAACCTCGATAAGTCCTCGCAAGTATCGTCTGAGCGTGCGAAGCCGAACAATCGATCCTTATCGAGGCTTATCGTATCTTATTCGGTGAGAAAATCCGTGAGAAGAATCGTTTTTGCACGGGCGCCATTCACGTCGCTGAGGACGATTTGGCAATGAAGCGTAGTGCGCAAAGCCGCTTTAACGTCTCGCGCAAGCCGATCCGTCTGAGTGAGCGACTTGCTAGCTCCAGCGGGATTCGAAGTGTCGTGCGGGCGGCCCGACGCACTCTCTCAGGCGGACCGCCTGCCGAGATGCAACTCCCCTCATAGGTTCGCTCACGGGACCCGTCCACCACGACGGTCGGGCGGCTTTAGGGCGTCGCCGCAGGATCTCCGGAGGCGTCCTCGATTGTTGCGATCTGGTCCCCGCCATGAATGAGTTCCCGAGCGACGTGCCCGCCCTCGCGGATCGCATCAGAGACGACTGCGTAGTGCCGGTGACCATGCCCCGATTCATCGGAGGCGTGGAGAACTCCAGCGAGCACACGCCGGTCAGCTAAAGTAACGCGCACGGCTTTGCCGAGATAGGGTTTAATCTCTTGATCGGTCATGCTTTCGTAATCGCCTAAGGGTCGCCAGAGGTTGCGACCCGATACAGGAAGTGCGAGGCAGTGCGCGCCCAAATCCCAGCGGTTGGCACGAAGCGCGTCGGTCGTGCGAGCGGTGTTAGCCTTCGGACAATTCAAATGTTCATCAATAACGGAACGGCGCCACACGAATCGACGACCATCGAAAGTTGAAAGTCGCGCTGCGCGAGATGCCACGCAAAATCCCCGACTCTTACGCAAATGGATATCAACTCGGTGACATTCCAGTTTGCTACTGGTAGGTTAAGAGTTCGGCCTTCGTCCGGGGGACCCGAACGCTCGACCCCTTACGTGCGAAGTGATTCTGGGGCAAAACACGCTTCCACAAAAAAGACCCCCGAAAGACGCAAAGCCTCACAGCCGACCAGGTTTGTCGGCATTCCAGATTTCCAGAAGTTTCCGCGAACTTCCACGCTTTTCTGCGAGAATGGTCGTCAAATGGTCGTCAAAGCCCGCGAGACCTTCGACCGTTTTACTGAGCGGGGCAATCTCGTACAGAGATACGTTCGTGGGCCCTTTGAGAAATGGCAAAGCCGTTAAATTCTGACGTCTTCAAAATCACTACAGCCCTCCTACGCACGATCGCTGGCCTCGGCGCTAAACTGTAATCAGCGGCTTGGGTTGTTCGAGTGGCGCGGCCAGAATCAAATCCGCGATGTGCGCAACTATGCACGCGAAAAGAAATGGACGCATGGGTTGACAGACCTACGAGATGCCGCCAAACGCCCGAAGACTGATGCACGCGTATCGCTTTCATCTCAACTTAGCGGTGTTATGAGGGAGCCTTCGCGGCGCCAAGCTTATTCCAGCCGTGGAATTGTGACAAGTCGCCCGCGTTCCATGCCTCGCGGAGTCCAGGAGCGCTCAAATCCCAGTCTGGGCGGATTTCACGCGTCACGGCGCGCAGATCGTGCCAAAGATCGATGACCGAAGGGCGCCCCCAGAACCAGTAGCCGTTATAAATGCTGTAAATCACAAGGGCCGGCTTGAGGACGAGCGTGTGCGGAATCATCGGATTGTGTTCGGGGTCGGTGTACTCCTGGATGTCGAGATCCTTCTGAATCGTTCGGTCGGGGTCCGAAAGGAATGTCCACTGGGCTCCGACTGACGCACGGAACTCCTGTAGGGTATGGTGATCGTCGGTGGCGATCGTGGCGATCTGAGTGTAAGCCACCGCGATCTTCGGGTAGAACGCGGCGAGTTCCAAATGCTGCTGATGCTCCTTTGGGCAATAGTGGCCGCGCGCAAGCGTAAGGATTAACGGATCATCGCCTTGTATCTCGCTGAGCTTGCGCACTTGGGCCGTGTGATCGGGCAGTTCGTAGTCGGGGAAAATGCCTCCGGGCACGATATCAGAACGCATAGTGGGCTCCTCCCTTGAGTCCGTGGTCTACCTACATTGGCAGATCCTCGGTCAGACACTCTCGCAACTCCTGAAACGTAGCGATGGAATCAGCTCCCCTCATGCCCCGGAGCTGACCCCGTTTCCGTAGACCTTGTCGTTGTGCATTAAGCGGCTTGATTCCGCCGTTCGTACTCTACGGGCGAAATATTCCCGATCGAGGTGTGACGCCGGTGCGGATTGTGCGGCCTTCGATCTGGTGACGGGGGGTGCTACTTGCACGTCTCCTCCGACCGGGACGTCGCGGCCGGTCCTGGCCTTCCGCGTAGCTACTGAAAAAGTCCGGTATAGTAAGTGTTTTCGCGACGCTTAGTCCCTGGACGCTACTGCCCAAAACACCACGATTCGGACCCCGCTGATGCATTCTTGATGCGCGCTGGGCACAGCGCACTGCCGCGTGGCGGCGCCCCACAAGGTTCCTCCTAGGGAACGTGAGTGCGTTACGCCCTACTTGCTTTGTCCTACTTCTATGATATAGCCGTCTGGGTCGCGTATGTAGCAGCGGAACTCAAAGCCGTGATCTTTCGGTTCGGTGAGAAATTGCGCTCCTCTGTTTCGCCATTGCTCGTAACAGGATTGAATGTCGGCAACGCGGATGTTTATAAAGCCGCTGACTTCACCGGGGTTTGTAGGCGCCCTTAGCGTAATGTTGGGTTTGTCGTCCGTTGGACCGCCGCCAATATAGACAATGATCCACGTATTCGCAATTTGAATAAAGACTCGCCCGCTCAGAGGCACACCTCTGTCCGTTACGCGCGCTCCAAAAACCTTTTCGTAAAACGATGCCGACCGATCGACGTCGGCTACGGTGAGGAAGTACGCGACTGTGAAGCCTTCGGACGGTGGCATTTGATAGTTTTTCGAATCGACTCGTACATCAATCATAGGTACATTTCACCTGCCGTTTGAGGAATAAGTAAGATTTTACGTTACGGCGGGCCCGGATCGAATGATTGCCAGTCTTGGAAAGTTTCGGTGGCATGCTAAGTCTTGATTGTATAGGCGAGGAAAACGCGTCCGCGCAGCAGACGAATCAATTCGACTCCATTCGCTCGACCCATTGCGAACGCCACGCCGCGGGAGTAATCGGTTCCGCGAAGTACTGCGTTTCGCGGAATACTTTGTCTCCTCGAAACTCGTGGATGTTCACCGTATACCAAGGCTTTCCGTCGTACATGATAACGACCTCGCTTACCCAAACCGGGCCGCTGCCCATTATCCGCTGCACTTTAGATATGCTCGGATGATCTGGGTCCGCGGAGCGCTGAGCGACCAGGTTCGCGCGGCCGCGTATTCGTTCGCCCGATTGAGGGAAGTCACAAATGACGTCTTCCTCGTAGATGTCACCTGAAGTGGGTTTCGCCCAGCGCTGCTCGAGCATCGAGATCCGAATAGCGGATTCGTCCATAAAGCACTCCTTGATACGCCATTCTACCCCGTGCAAAGCCGTGGAGCAACAAAGAGCCGGTTGTCGCCGTGAACCGGTTTCACGGTAGAAGACGTTCGCGGGGCCTGCTTGGACCGTCTCGTGAATCCAGGTTTAAGAGGACCGTCAGCCACCCAGACCCCGCAACAACTAGTAGCTGCCACTCGGCACGCTGAAACGACAGAGATTTCGGGAATGTCGTCACGCCGCCGACCAAACAGGTAAGATCAGTGTCGGACCGCCACTCGGCGGAGTCGCGATTCGCCCGGCGAACGGAAACGGCTCCCCCTTCGCACAGGAGAGCAACGTTGGATATTGATTTTAGTGCTGCTGATTCATGGCCATCGCTTCCGTACGATGAGATGGCGCCGACGGTTGATAACCTCCATCGACTCAGCCAAATCGCCGGAAAATACACGCTCGATCAGCCTTTCGAAGCGTATTGGGGTGAAATCGCCCTGATGGTTACGCCGCGGGGCATCGCGACGCGGACGCTGAGGGCGGACGACATATTGTTCAATATCGAATACGCGATCCTTGATTCTCAAGTCGTCGTTACGGCGTCAACGGGCAAGACTACACTCCCGCTCGCGGCCGGCACAGTAGCTGATTTCTACAGGAGGTTCGTCGACGCAGTTGCCGTCCTACGTATCCCGGCTCCACGCACTACGTTGGAAACGGAAATCGCTGGAGCGCTGCACTTCGACTCGGACACCGTAGATCGTCCCTACGATGCGGGCATGGCACGCCAAATGTGGGCGGCTTACGCGAGCGTCGCAAATGCATTGAGCCTTTGGCAGTCCGCGTACATCGGACCTCGCCCCCCCGTCGGGATCATGTGGGGCGGGTTCGATCTCTTCGCTCCGCGATATAACGGCCGATCGCTGGTGCCGCCCCACGACCGGCCGATATTTCAACAAAACGGCATGAACGGCGAAGTCGTCGCCGTCGGTTTCAGCCTCGGCGATTCGCAGTCGCGCGCGGCCAGCTTCTATGCTTACATTTCCCCGGCTCCCGCCGGAATTGAGTCCGCCGATTTCGGCGTAAAGGAGGCCGTCTACGAAGCCACGGCGGGGCTCGTCGCGCTCCCCTGGGAAGCCGTGCGCGCCAGTAAGAACCCACAAGACACGGTGCTACGGTTTGCCGATGCCGTCTACGCCGTCGCCGTTAAGTTTGGAGGCTGGGCGAATGACTGGGTCAATCCACGGCGCGACGGTTGGTATGCGAGTAGGCACCTAATTTCCAACTAGAAACGGAGTATGCGGGTAACCGCAACCATGAACGCATCTCGAATAAATGCGACGTCTCGCCTAAGCGAGTTTTCATGAAATTACGTTTGCGCATACGTTGGATGACTCACTCGCGCCGACAGCAGAGACGGTTGAGTACATCGCTGAGCCGAAGTGGATCAGAGAACTATAGATCAGACGAAACAAGAATGCTTTGTTGTGCATATTCGTTTAAATAGAGAAAGAGGAGGTCAAACGGCCTCGTCTTTCTCCGACACTTTCGTTTGAAAAACCGACTGCGTGAGGCTTTCCGCACGATTTCAATGGGGGGACTCGAGCCTCCGGCCCCTTACTTGGGTCATCGGTTGGTCATCCTGGAGGGGTAACACCTTGGCGAGGACCAACCATAGCCTTCTGAGCTTACCATCGAGGGAGTTACATTATGGACACAATTGCAGAGAACATTCGTACCTTCGACGAGCTTGACTTCCATGTTTTTTCTGATCAGGCGTGGGATGAGCTGGGAGAAAGTCACGCTGAGCATATCGTTGTGCACTGGCCGGATGGGCATTCCACAACCGGGATACAGCAGCACATCGAGGACTTGAAAGCAATGTTCGTCTATGCGCCTGACACCCGTATCAAGATCCATCCGGTGAAGTTCGGTTCGGGTGAATGGACATGCGTCATCGGCGTAATGGAAGGAACGTTTACGAAACCAATGCCGCTTGAAAACGGAAAAACGATCGCTCCAACGGGAAGGGCGTTCAAGCTGCCGATGTGCACAGTGGGCCGTTGGAATGACGATGGTCTGATGGAAGAAGAATACCTGTTCTGGGATAACGCAACGTACATGAAACAGCTCGGCGTGGATAGTTGATGCGCGTCCATTTGGTGCCAGCTGCAGTTGGGTATCGGCCACTGAAACTTCTATGACTCGACAGCAGCTGCGAGCAGCGGGCTCGTAGAAGTGAACTAATGGACGCTTCAGCTAGTGGAGCCAAGCAATGACCAAGCCGGCGTTGATCGATACACACCTCCACTTTTTTCCGCCGAGATATCAAGAACTCTGGCTTGATTACGAGGACGCTCTCAAAGAGCCGCACTTCCGTCGCCAGGTGGCCTGGACCCGGAGTCGGATGATCGAGGACATGGACCGGAATGGGATTCGGGCAGGTATCCTATCGCTCGCCTCCACGCCTGGTGCGTGGTTCAATCTTGGTACGGCGGACGCCGGCCGGATTGTGCGCGCTTGCAACGAGTACACGGCCGAAATGGTCCGCGACCATCCAACTCGCTTTGGTCTTTTCGCTGCCCTGTCGACGCTAGACATCGATGCCACTCTCAGAGAAATTGAATACGCCTTCGACACGCTGAAGGCCGATGAGGTCGGGTTGCAAAGCAACTATGGCTTCCGTTGCTGCTTTGGACCTCCGACTTATTGGGCGCCGTCTTTTTCCTATCGACCAAGTGGAAGTGGGTAGCTTCCAGAAGCGCAAGGCGCTACACTACCTAGAGAATGACTCAAACGCATGAACCGGGCGAAGAACGCTTCAACGTGGTTCTTCCGGAGCAAATCGAGTGGCGACCTTTTGACGCATTTCCTAAAGGGGTGCTCCTTGCCGTTGTTGTGGGCGATCCGGCAAAGTCGGGGCCGTATCTTACTCGCGTCAAGGCACCGCTGAACGCCAAGTTGATGCCCCACGGGCATCCTGAGGATCGCATCTACACGGTAATGTCGGGCGTCTTTTATATCGGTTTCGGCCACGAATTTAACGGCGATGAAGTGACGACGTACCCACCGGGCAGCGTGCTCGTTCTTCCAGGAGGTGTGTGGCATTTTCACTGGGCAAAATCAGGCGAGTACGTCACGCAGATCAGCGCAATCGGCCCTCTTGGCCTGGAATATGCGAACCCGGCCGATGATCCGCGCCGAGCAACGGCGTGAGCGGACGCTCCTCTAAAGACAATAGCCCTAAAAAGGACCGGCATCGCTTTGTCGGTTCAATGCCACCACTTCTCAAGCCGAACGCGCCACTCCCGGCCAGTGGTTTTGTGGCCACTACATTGCTCATCGTGAAAGACGTCGCACGCGCGCGAAGATTTTACGAACAAGTTTTTGGCGCGCAGGTGATCGAGGCTGACGATCCGGCGGTGCTTCGCCTGGCCAACACGTGGCTGCTCATCAATAGCGGCGGTGGTCCGACGGATGACAAACCCACCGTAAGGGCGGCACCGCCCGCAGACCCCGATCATCTTAGCATTGCTATGAACCTGCGCGTTGCCGACATCCGAACTTGTTACGACCTTTGGCGATCGCGCGGCGCAAAGTTCCTGACGGAACCGAAAGTTCACGAGGGCGAAATCCGTTGCTACATCCGCGATCCCGACGGCTACCTAATCGAAGTGGGTCAAACGACGTAAGCCGCAATGGCTACACCTTGAACGAAGTCTCATAAGTAGCGACTATTTTACGTCGCTCAAACAAATCAATGCCGGCCTAGCGCGCGATTTGGCCAAGGTAGTATCCGAGCCGATTTTCGACATCCCCCGGTTTGTGGAAGCCGCGCGCCATCAGCGCTTTGATCCCATCCTGGGCGGCGGGTCGCCCGAGCGAAGCGATGCACGCATCCCACCCGGCATCCAATTCGACGTCCGGCGACAGGCTGGTGTTAACGAGGCGTTTAGTGTTGGCGATCGCCCACTTGTCGAACCCAGCGATCCGGGTCGCGAGCGCCTCTACGAACGCGTCTAGCTCGGAGTCTGGCAGAGCGCGATTGATGTAGCCGTACGCCTCGGCCCGGTCTGCCCTGAGATCTTCCGAACTCAGCAGCACCTCGAGGGCCCGGTTTCGGCCGATGAGTTTGGGCAGCCGCGCCATGGGGCCGCCACCGGCAACCATCCCCACGCCCACCTCCCACTGCGAGATGATGGCCTTTTCGAGGCTGGCGAAACTCATGTCGCAAGACAGGGTGATCTCGCTGCCATTGCCGGTTGCCCGGCCACGGATGAGGGCGATAGAAGCCACGGGCAAGTGTGTCAGACGCACGAGAAAGTCGGGCCAAGGCGGCAAACCAGTGGGCCCAGCCGGCAATCCTGTCAAGTCTTCAAGCTTGGCCGTGAAATCGGAATGATTTAAGAAATAGCCGTCGACGGCGCTGTCGAATACCACGACCCTGACAAGCTGATCGGCCTCGAGGGCGTGCATGACTTCCTGGAACTGCTGGACCATTTCCGGGCCCATGACGTTGATCGGCGGGTTGTCGATCGTGATACGCCAATAGGCGGGCGAACGCCGGTCCAAGCGAATTTGTTGCTTCGTTAGTGGGGCTGCTGTTGTCATGACATTCTCCTGTTTTTGTGTTCGTTTCGTGAACCGGTTGATTGTCCCCAACGCCCTCTGGAGACTTGGATCAGTTGTTTCTTGCTGACAGTTGGTTGACTACTGCCGCGCCCGCCTTGCTGACGATCTCGTCCTGCGAATCCGCGCCTCCCGAACAACCGATTGCACCGATGATCGCCCCCTGTTCGATCAGTGGGATCCCGCCTCGAGAGGCGATGATTCCGTCGAACGCGAGCAGATAGTTGAGATGCATGAGCTGGACACCGTCCTCGAACACCTTGGTCTCGCGCCGGAAGGTCGCGGCCGCTCGAGCCTTGTGTTGGGCGATCGCAATGGAGGCAAGCATCGCACCGTCCATTCGTTGAAAGGCGACGAGGTTGCCACCGGAATCGACCACCGCTACGTTCATCTTCCAATTCCGCTTTTTCGCCTCCCCCACGGCCGCGTGAATAATCGCCTGGGCTCGGTCTAGTGATATCGGTTGACCGTACCGAGTGTCGAAAGGAATTTCGGCGGGCACAAAATCGAGAGGGTTTGTTTCCGTGGGCTGCAGCGCTCCGCTCGCACCAGCGGCGGTTCCTATTTTCTCGTTTGACATACGTCCTCCCTCAATGGTCGCAGCGGCGCGGGTCGATATCTTAAGTTCACGGTAGCGGTGAGGGTCCAATGTACCACCGCCTGGGATCGATGTCTGGTAACTGAAAGTAGCCAAATCATCGTGCGTCGTGCGTTGAGACGCATTGAGGACGCGCTACAAGGAACTCTCAGTTGGTGGTGCGCGCCGGACGCCATCGCGTAGAATCTTCCCTACGGGGCCCTGAGAACGACGCAACCCAACGACCTAGCTAGCGGGCTGGTGGATACGAAAGGATCGCCTCGCCGGAAATGCGTTGGTCATTCGGCGGATAGCGGCCAAGAAGTAATGGAGAATGCTCGCATGATTCGAATAAGCATCGCTTCTCTTGAACCGCAATCGACGCTGGGCGCCTTTTTGAGGATGCTTCGACGGCGTGTGCCTCCGAGATCGGATACGCTTGGCCCAAGCAAGAGACTCCCAATTCGTCGCGGGCGGCGCGTGACTCAGGAGGAGATCGCCGAAGCTGTGGGCATTAGCCGCAACTGGTACCGCAGGCTCGAGGGCGGTGCGAGCGCGCGTGCCTCAAACGAAGTTGCTGGTTCGGATCGCTTCTGCGTTGGCGGTAACGCCCGACGAGAGGATAACGCTCTTCGCTCTCGCCATGCCGGAATTGTGCCTCGCGCAAATGCCCGACGATTCAAACGCGATTGTCGCATCTTCAGCACGCTGGCACTTGCTCCTTGAGCGATCGTCAACAGGCCCCGAAGCCGTTTCGCACGCGCATCTTCTGAACGCTTCATCATAGGAACCCATCTCGCCCCCTCGCTTGGTTAGGATATGGAACGGTCGCGAAGTATAATCGGGAGGTAAGGCTCTGGGCAAAGGTAGGAGGGGAGCGCTGCAGTCGCGAGCACACGTGTCGGGAAGGTACGCTGAGCTAAGGTCCTTCCTGACCGCATGCCGAGCCAGTTTGCGGCCGGATGACGTGGGGCTTCCGTCCTCCGCCCGCCGCCGTGTACCGGGCCTTCGGCGAGAAGAGGTTGCCGAACTCGTCGGCGTATCGGCCAAATGGTATGCCGCGTTCGAAACCGGCACGTCTGATCGGAGCTTCTCCGCAGCCTTCGTGCATCGTGTCGCCGAGGCGCTGCGCCTTGATGGCCCCGACCGAGTGTGGCTTTTTCGCCTCGCCCTGCCGGAGGCTGCCGCTGTAGCGGAGCACTTCGAGACCGCGCTGGTTCGCGCCGAAGAATCTGTAATCGAAGCACGGGCCGCAGCTGGTCGGGCGGCAGCATCGGCCGTCTACCGCCGATTGATGGCCCAGGAAGCGCTACTTGAGGTACAGGCTGCAGCCGGTCGCGCGGTCGCGTCGGCCGTCTATAACCAGCTAGCAGCGCAAGAGTCTTTGCACGCGGCTCAGGCTGCGGCGGGCCGCGCGCTTGCTTCGGAGATCTATCGCAAACTCGAGGCGCGTCGCTTTGACACCTGAAGAATGCAGACTCGTGCAAGCAAGTTTTGCGCAGGTTGACGTCGATGCTAATCGCGTGGCGGCGCTATTCTACGGCCGGTTGTTTGAGCTGGCTCCCTCGCTTGCTCCGTTGTTTAAGACCGACATGACTTTACAAGGCGAGAGATTCATGGAGAAACTCGCGATCGCCGTCAAGGGGCTCGACGATCTAGACTCAATTGCTCCTTTCGTTCGAAAGCTCGGGCGCCGTCACTTGGCGTACGGCGTGAAGTCTGTTGATTACAACGTCGTCGAGGAGGCCTTGCTTTGGGCTTTAGAGGAGGAACTGGGCCCAGCCTTTGAGCGGGACTTAAAGGCTGCCTGGTCCGCTGCATACTGGGCCATCTCCAACATGATGATTGGCGCGGCGGAAAGGCGCGTTTAATCGCTGGCGCCGATTCACGCCGCCACCTCACTTAGCCTTCTACTGTTAACGTCATAAATGAACCCTCGGACTGGGATATCCGAGGATATCCAGGGATGTCCCCGCGCCCTTTTTATTTGTTCGCGAGTATCTTCTTCCAAATCGGTGAACGAGTAGAAGCGCGCCGGAACGATCGGGAACGCCTCGGTGAGAGCGACGAGTTTTGATTCGAGAGCTTTGTCGGTGATGGTTAGCATCGGGCAATCGGTGTGGTTGACGATCATGATTTCCTTGGAACCGAGGACCCGCGTTGAAACGAGCAGCGATCGAATCGTATCTTCGTTAATCGAGCTCCCGGCGTTTCTGATAATCTCGGCATCCTCGGGTGCGATTCCGAGAGCGTCAACAATATCATTCAGGCGAGGGTCCATGCAGGTGACGATCGTGAGCCTGGGCGCCGGCCAGGGTCTCAGGGAAATTTTAAATCGCTCCGCATAGATCGCATTCTCTTTCAAAGCGTTGTCGATTGCAGTCATATCGCGCTTTCCTGTAGCCCAGTCTAGCAACGAGCCTCGAGTTGAGCCACCAACTGAGAGTTCCTTGAAGCGTCCCCCCGCGAGTCCTATGCTGCGTAGGAACCCAGCGGCGCCCGCCACGTCCCTACGAAGGATGCGATTTAACAGGAGTGATGCCATCTTGGAGAAGGTCAACCTCGATCGCCGGCGCTTTGTTAGTGCTGCGGGCATGGCGATTGCCGCCGCCGAACTCGGTGTGTTCGGCTGCACGCGGTCCAATAGAACGACAGAAAGCTCTTCAGAGGGGAGTTCAGCTATGACTACGGTTGCACAACAAACGGGCAGCGGTGCGACCGCTATTCGTCCGTTTCCTCACTTGAACGTTCCGGAGTCGGAACTTGACGATCTGCGGCGCCGCATCAAAGCGACGCGGTGGCCGACGGAAGAGCTCGTCGCGGACCAGTCGCAAGGCATACAGCTGGCGACAACGCGGGCGCTGGCGACCTACTGGGCGACGGAGTACGATTGGCGCAAACTTGAGGCTCGTCTGAACGCGCTACCGCAATTCGTCACCGAGACCGATGGGCAGGACATTGCGTTCATTCACGTCCGCTCGAAACACGAAAATGCGCTTCCGTTGATCATCACGCACGGCTGGCCCGGTTCGATCATCGAGCAGCTGAAAGTGATCGGTCCGCTGACCGATCCCACGGCGCACGGTGCGAGCGCGTCGGACGCCTTCCATCTCGTGATCCCCTCGATACCGGGCTATGGGTATTCCCCAGAGCCGACCACACTGGGCTGGGATCCCGTCCGCATTGCTAAAGCCTGGCTCGGGCTGATGGAGCGCCTCGGATACAACCAATTCGTTGCGCAAGGCGGCGATTGGGGCGCGTCCATTACGCAACAACTGGCATTGCTCGCACCGACGCAAGTGCTGGGCATTCACAGCAACATGCCCGGCACCGTTCCGGCCGACACCTTAGCGAAGGCGATTGCCAACGCTCCGCCCCCCGCGGGGCTCGCGGGCGACGAGCTGCACGCGTATCGGCAGCTAGCCGACTTCTACACGCATCACCTCGGGTACGCCGTCGAGATGGCGAACCGCCCGGAGACGCTCTACGGATTGATGGACTCGCCCATTGGCCTCGCGGCCTGGATTCTGGATCACGACAAGGACAGCTACGAGATGATCGCACCGGCCTTTTTCGGGCACCCCGGCGGCCTTTCACGCGACGACGTGCTCGACAACATCACGATGTACTGGCTCACGAAGACGGCAATCTCCTCGGCGCGCCTCTATTGGGAGAATAAGCTCGGTTTCTTCAACGTCGTAGGCGTGACTATCCCGGTTGGCGTGAGCGCGTTTCCGCACGAGATCTATCAAGCGCCTCAAAGCTGGTCGGAAAAAGCCTATCCCAAACTCGTTTATTACAAGAAACACGACGTCGGCGGCCACTTTGCGGCCTGGGAACAGCCGCAGCTCTTTTCCGAAGACGTTCGCGCGACGTTCCGATCCGTCAGGAGCTCATGATGAAGCGCCTCTCGATCTTCACGCTTTTTCTCTTTCTCGTGCTGTCAACCACATTCAGCGTGCGAGCCGTGACGCCGGTAAGGAACATCGTGTTGGTACATGGCGCTTTCGCGGATGGATCGAGTTGGTCCAAAGTAATCCCGCTATTGCAGGCTAAGGGCTACAGCGTCATTGCCGTGCAGAATCCGCTTTCATCGCTCCGCGATGACGTCGCTGCAACGAAGCGTGCGATTGCGCAGATGAACGGTCCGGTAATACTCGTCGGACACTCTTGGGCCGGCATGGTCGTTAGCCAGGCGGGCAACGATCCCAAAGTCGCTGGCTTGGTGTTTATCTCCGCGCTCGTGCCGAAGAAAGGTCAATCCGCCGGCAATGCGACACAGGGATATCCCGCTGCGCCTGGGACTGCACAAATCAAAGCCGATGCTGCGGGTTACCTAAGCCTGACGCGAAAAGGCGTCGACGAGGATTTTGTTCCCGAGCTGCCCGCCGTCCAGCGTGCAATTGTGTATGCAACGCAGGGGCCGTGGAACTCTGCCGCTTTATCGGAGAAGGTTGCCGACCCGGCATGGCAGTTGAAGCCTTCGTGGTTGATCGTGGACACCAACGATCGCATGGTCCCGCCACAGTACGAACGGGACAGCGGAAAATTTATTCACGCAAAGGTGACGGCGCTTGCAGCGGGTCATGTTCCGATGCTCTCGATGCCGGATCGCGTAGCGGCCGTGATTATCGACGCTGCCAACTCCTCGGTGAAATAAGGGGGAGAGCTTCGATGGCTACGGACATGAAGAACGCAACAGCAACGACGAACACCGCTCGCCAGATGCTCGGCGCCGCACCGGTCGAACCGCTCAAGGGCGCGGAGCCACCGGCGAAGATCATCATTGATCCTCCGCTTGCCGAGGCCCTTTCGACCGGTCGGGTCGTCATCCAATACTACGCGGAGAATGTCCACATCGTGGACGTCTTCGGGGAAGCGGCGCTTGCGGTTTCGCCTCGGATCGGGCACGTCCACATTACGGTTGATGACGCATCGTGGCGCTGGGTCGACGCAAGCGGACAATCAATCATTCTCAACGGTTTCGCGCCCGGGCCGCACAGAGTACGAATCCAGCTCGTTGATGCAAACCACCATCCGATCGACGAGGGAACCGTCGAGTTTATTGTCCCAGCGCATTAAACCATCGCTGCAATTGGAGAGATCAATGGACGAAGTACAAGTCGAGCAGCAAAACTATCAGATGCCACCGCACGAGGGGTTTACCGTCGCTCACTTTCTCACAGTATCCGATCTCAAGCGATCCGCCGAGTTCTACAAGACGGTCTTCGGAGGGGAAATTGTGAGCATGGGCGATGGAAATGCACCGCCCTACATCAAGATCGCAAACACGTGGCTCATAATCAACGTTGGGGGTGGTCCAACACCTGACAAACCAACGGTGAGGCTCCGCCCCCCTCCCGACCCCAATGAGATCAGTAGCTTCATGAATATCCGTGTAGCAGATATTCAAGCGTGCTACAAGCTATGGAAAAGTCGAGGAGCCGAGTTCCTCACGGAACCGATTCCCAAGTATGGCGAGATTCGCTGCTACATCCGCGATCCTGACGGTTACATTATCGAGGTCGGACAGAGCACCGATCTCAAGTACGGTTAACGTTCGGCCTGCCAATGGAGCCGCGATGATCAAACGGCTTCGCAGGGCCGATCTGCCGGTCGACACGATCGAGCTCGCGCGCTTTCTAATCGGAAAATTGTTGGTGCACGATCATCGTGGGCGCCGCACGAGCGGCCGCATTGTGGAGACCGAAGCCTACCCGGTCGGCGATGCGGCGGGGCACGCGTTCCGGGGTAAAACGGAAAGAAATGCCCCGCTATATTTGGCACGCGGTCACGCGTACGTGTATTTCATATACGGAATGTATTACTGCCTAAACGTTTCCAGCGAGCGACTCGGCATCGGTGCGGGCGTGTTACTTCGCGCGCTCGAACCATTGGATGGAATCGACCGTATGAAGGAGCGCCGCAGCTCTTCGTCAGTGCGAGATCTCGCGCGTGGCCCAGGGCGTCTCGCCGTCGCAATGGCGATCGATTTGCGCTACAATGGGGTGGACTTGTGCACGGATCCTTCGTTGTGGCTTGGCGTGTCTGATTCCGAATACCGCGGTGTTGTGTCAGCAGCTGCCCGAGTCGGCTTGAGCCGCGCGCGAGGCCGGCCTTGGCGCTTCTTCGAGCGCGGCAGCATGTTCGTAAGCGGTCCGCTAGCTAAACGGTAGTTGGCGCGCGCGTTTGCGCATCGCGTCTCACGGTCTTCGCGACTCCCACGCAAGCC
>JBAVSO010000181.1:0-36901 GCA_049695635.1 Candidatus Cybelea sp.
ACCAAGTAGATCATCGAGACGGTCGGAGTCGGCACCCGAAGCGCAAAACCATCGAAGGTTCCCTCGACCTCCGGGATCGTCAGATAGAGTGCTTTCGCGGCTCCCGTTGACGTCGGCACGATGTTAGTGGCGGCGTTGCGCGCGCGACGCGGGTCCTTATGCGGTCCGTCGAGGACGTTCTGGTCGTTGGTATAGGAGTGTATCGTCGTCATGAAGCCTCGGACCCATCCCAGCGCATCCACGACCGGCTTTACGGCGGTCGCCAGACAGTTGGTCGTGCACGACGCGTTGGAGATCACGTTGTGCTTTGTGGGGTCGTACCGCGCATCGTTGACGCCCAATACGATCGTGATGTCTTCGCCTTTGGCCGGCGCCGATATGATGACTTTTTTCGCGCCGCCGCTATCAATGTGGGCGCGCGCTTTGGCGGCATCGGTGAAGAGGCCGGTCGACTCGACAACGACGTCAACTCCTAGATCCTTCCACGGCAGCTTGCCGGGATCGCGTTCAGCGAAGACTTGGATCGAGCGGCGATCGATCGTCAGTCTGGCGCCGTCGGCGCCGACGGAACCGGGATAGCTGCCGTAGTTGCTGTCGTACTTGAAGAGGTGGGCGCATTGCTGCGCGTCGATCAAATCGTTGATCGCGGCGATCTCGATCTCGGGATGGCGCTCCACGATCGCTTTGGTAAAATTTCGTCCGATGCGGCCGAAGCCGTTGATGCCGATGCGCATGGAGCGCGTTTACCGGACGGCTTTCGCGCTCACCTGCCCGCCGCGCAGATGGTCGGCGAGCCGGACGAGTGCCCCGAGCCGGCTGCTCACGGTCGGTTTGGCGATCGGCGGATTACAGCGGCGCCCGAGCTCGGCGAGCGACTCGTCGGGATACTTTAGTCGGAGCTCGGCGACCTCGCGCAGTGCCGGCGAGAGCCGCGCCAGCCCATGGGCATTGCGCACGTACTCGATGATGCTGCGTTGCGCGGCCGCGGCGCGGGCCGTACGTTCCAAGTTTGCCGCTTCGGTGTTGACGAGGCGATGGATGCGATTCTTCGTTTCCCGCAGCGCTCGAACGTCTTCGAGCGTGAGCACCGCACCGAATGCTCCGACGTGCGTCAGCAGTTCGACGATCGCGTCGAAATCTTTGTAGTAGAGGACGACTCGCGTCTTTCGGCGCGTCAGCTTCGGTGGAACGCCGGCGCTGCGCAGCATCCACTTCAGGCGCAGCGCGATCTCTTCGCCGCGCGTGACGAACTCGAGATGATATCCGCGCGCGCCGGCAGCGAGCGACCCGCAAGCCAGAAATGCCGCGCGGACCTCGATCAGGCGATCGCACTTGCGCACCGGCTTGGGCGGCGTCGCGCGCAGTCGCTCCGGAAGCTCAATTGCGAAGGTCGGCAGCCGCTGCAGCCGCGTCGGCGCTCGTGTTTCGATCGGATAAGATTTGCGTTCGTCGAGCAGCGACCAAAAAAGCCGCGCAACAGCGTTGCGATGCGTGACGAACTCACCGCGTGCGCTTCCATAGAGCGCAAGGCCGGCCAGCAGCGCGTCGCGGCAGTGACTTGCGGCCGGAACGTCGCGCGCAAGCGCGTCTTTGGTGTCGGCCGAGGTCATAGCCATTCGGCATCGTCCTTGCGCGTCTCGAGTATCTCGTAGAGGTCGGCGGCTCTGGTGCTTGGGGTTACGCGCAGCGGAACCTCACGGACGCGAACCGTGACGAACTTCGTCGCGTAGTGAATCTCGAGCTCGTCGCCCGGCCTCACTTGGTAGCCCGGTTTGAGCGGTTTGCCGCCTTTGGTGATCCGCCCGTGCTCCAACGCCTCATGCGCCTCGCTGCGTCGCTTAGCCAGCCGCGAGACCTTCATGAACTTGTCGAGCCGCACGCCGCTTGATTCGCCGTCCAGCCCGCCAACTCAACGTGTCATTCTGAGCCCTTCGTCTTCGCTGGGCGCGCTCAGGACAGGCCCTGTCGAAGGATAACAAATATTATGTATTGACACTATCACGATATATCGGATACTATCCACTGAAGATAAGGGGGTTTCGCATGGATATCGGTTTTTGGGGTGATCCGCGATCCGGCGGCTGGTGGTCGCACGCAGGAGGCCGGCACCGCCCGCGCGGGATGCGGCGTTTTCGCAGGGGCATTCTCAAGCTGGCCCTGCTCAAGCTCCTGGCGGAGGTGCCTCGTCACGGCTACGATCTGATCCGTCAGATTCGTGAGAAGGGCTGGGGCGGCGGTGCTGGCTCCGTTTATCCGATCCTGGCCGCGCTTGAGGCCGCCGGCTTGATCGCCGGCCGCGAAGAGGGCGACCGCCGGATCTACGAGATTACCGAGAAGGGCCGTGGGTTGCTCGGCGAGCACGCCGCCGAGCTGGAGCGTTTCCTCAACGACGAGGACGAAGAAGACGAGGAAGACGTGACGGCGGGTTCGGCCGATCGGCTGCGAGCGTCGGCCGGCAGGCTGATGCAGTCGGTTGCGCAACTCGGGCCGTCGTCGAAGGCGGAAACCGTCGACCGCGTTTGTGAGTTGCTGGACGAAGCGCGCAAAGAGATCTATAAACTGCTAGCCGAGGAGTAATATGGCGCAGGCTCAGGCGGTGCGCCGCTACGGAGTCAACGTGTTCGAGGAGGGAAAGCCGATGTGGCGGATCCTCCTCGTATTTCTCATTCCCTTCATGCTGAGCAACGTGCTGCAATCGGCATCGCAGACGATGGCGAGCATCTGGATCGGGCGGCTGATTTCGACGCAGGCGCTCGGAGCGATCTCGGCCGTCTTTCCGATCATCTTTCTCTTGTTTTCGTTTGTCTTCGGCGTTTCGAGCGGCAGCAGCGTTTTGGTCGGGCAGGCATTCGGCGCCGGCGATCATCACAAGGTCAAGAAAATAGCCGGCACCGTGCTCGGTGCGGCGCTCTATCTCGGCATCATCGTAGCGGTCGTGGGGGCCCTTGGATCGACCACGGTTCTCGGCTGGCTGGCGACGCCGCCCGACATCATCGCGCAAGCCGATGCGTATGCGCGCGTCATTTTTCTCACGATGCCGGTCTTTTTCGTCTACTTCGTCTACGCCACGATTCTGCGCGGCACCGGCGATTCCACGACGCCTTTTTATGCGCTGATCGTTTCCACCGTGCTCGCGATCGCGGTCACTCCGTTGTTCATCATCGGCGCTTTCGGACTGCCCAAGCTCGGCGTCGTCAGTGCAGCGGTCGCCGGTTTGATCGCAAACACCGCAGCCTTCGCGTGGTTGCTCTACTATCTCCGCCGCCGCGACCATCCGCTGAAGTTCGACAGGGAGACGCTGCGCGATATGCGCATAGACTGGAAGATTCTAGCGGGAGTCGTCCGCATTGGCGTGCCGACCGGCTTGCAGGTGATGATGGTCTCGCTGGCCGAGATCGCCGTGATCTCGTTCGTCAATCGCTTTGGATCGAGCGCTACAGCCGCCTACGGGGCGGTCAACCAGGTCGTCGGGTACGTCCAATTCCCGGCGATCTCGATCGGTATCGCCGCTTCGATCTTCGGCGCCCAGTGCATCGGCGCGCGACGCGAGGATAAGCTCGGGACCGTTATTCGCTCGGCCGTCGGGTTGAACTACGTCATCGGCGGCATCATCATCGGACTCTGCTACATCTTCGCCTGGGTAATTTTAGGATGGTTCATCACCGACCCGAATACGCTGCGGATCGCACACCAGCTGCTGATGCTTACCCTATGGAGCTATCTGCTCTTTGGGAACTCGGCGGTGCTGAGCGGCGTCATGCGCGGCAGCGGCACCGTACTGTGGCCGACGATCAACAGCATCTTTGCCATCTGGTGCGTCGAAGTGCCCGCGGCTTTTATACTGATGCACCGGATCGGACTCCCCGGCGTTTGGCTCGGGTATCCGATCGCGTATTGCGTCGTTCTTACGTTGCAGTTCTGCTACTACGCGTTCATCTGGAAGAAGAAGACGCACGAGCGCCTAATCTAGGAATCCGCTAACCGTTTGAGCACGACGATTCCGTCGCGGTCGCTCGTTTCGATGTAGGCATGCCGCGCGAGCGCTCGCCGTACGGCCGGCTCGTCGACGTCGTGCCATCGTTGCGAATAGTGGGTCCGGTCGTAGACGAACCATCGCTGCCCATTAAAATCAACGGACGCATTGCTGTCGAGGCCCAGATGCGCGAAGATCTCGTCTTCGGCCCCAACGTCTGCTTGCCTCGGGAGTTGTCGCAAAGTATCCTCGAGCAGCGCATCGTGCGCGTTTGGACGCCGGTAGAGATAGTACCAGTATTCCATCGGGCTCGCAAAAATTCCGATCCAGACCGACGCGGCCGCGGCCGCGGCGACGGCTCCGGCGGCGAGCCGCGGCCGGTAAGCGTTCAATCGAGCGGCGCCGTCAACGAATGCGGCCAGCGCGTAGCCGGTTAGCAGCGCGCTGTAGTGCGCGCCGGGCAGAATCGTGACCGGTTGATGGGCGGCTAACACTTCGACGAATCCCGGAATCAGGAAGAGCCCGTAGCGGGAAATGCATGGCAGGAAAACAAGCGGGGCCAGAATTATCAACACGTACTTAACGCGAGAGAGCAGCAAGGTCCAACCGAGACTCTGCCCTCCCGCTCGAGTTCCGCTCCAGTTGAAAAACTGCAACGACTCGTATGGCACGTGCGGGTTCAAGGCCGGCCGGATGACTCCGAAGTAGACAAGAGAGAACGCAATCGCTACGCCGGAGATGATCAATCCGATCCGCTTTGCTTGGGGGTCGCCGCGCGCCGTTGCGGCGAAGAGCAAACCGTTTACCGCGAGAACGACAAACTGGTCCTCGCGCGTGCACGCAAGCAGTAGGGCCGTTGCGATGCTTGCGGTCCAGCGGCGTCGATCCAAAGCATAGACCAGCGTGGCAGAGAGCAGCGGCACGAACGCCATCTCGTGAAAATCGCCGACGCCGTTTGCCCACAGGACCGGGTAAAGCGCCCCGACGGCGACTAAAGCGAAGGCCGGAGCTGGGAGCAGCCTTGCTCGCGCCATAGCCCAAATTGGGAACACTACCGCCGCGACGAGCATCGCTTGAAAAAACTCGAGACCAACTGGACCGAACGCGCGCACGAAGGGCCATGCCATCGCGATGACCGGCGACCAATGAACGAGGAGATGATTGATGCCGCCTTCGGCGGTACTCGAAAACCCGCGGCCGAGGCCGGCGACAACCTGGGTGAAGATACCGAGATCGACGTCGTTGCGGAAGATTGCGTAACGCCATTGGGCGATCGCGCAGAGCGTCCACGCCAATCCGAGAAAAAGCAGAAAAACCAGTGCGTTCCAAACGAGAGCCGCTGTAGGCTTCTTCATGCAATGCGCCAGTTGTTCGCTAGCCTCGATACCCCGGACCTAGACGAAAGGCGAGTCCATGGGAGCGGACCCGCCTTTGATGCATTTGTGTTGCGGGTTTAACGGCCGCCGGACGGCGCGCTGATCGACTGGCCGTAGGGAGCCACCGGCGCCATCGATGACGGCAGCGAGCGTTTGGGATTGCCGCCCGTGGCGTAGTTGAAAGCGTTTTCACGGTTGGGACAATTCAGATTTCCGGCGACGACCGCGTTCTTTTTGCGGGTCGTGCCGCCGATGAACGGCTGCACGGCTACCATCCAGTTGCGATAAGGGTAACAGGTGTCGGTAAGCACCGTCGTGCGCACGATGGTCACCGCCGAGCCGGATACGGTGAAACGATGGATTGCGGTGAGGTAGTTGTACTGATAATTTTGATCGGTGGCGGCGAGATACGCTCCGTCCCAGGCGATGCTGCCGGGAAAGCCCACCGTTAGACCTGTCAGTCGCCTAAATGCTTTCTTCCCAGCAGGGAGCTCCGCCAAATACTTCGCTCCCGAATAATCCATTGCTTGTACAAAGAGATTTCCTTTGGGATCGTAACCGGGCGGAAAGAAACGATAGAGGTTCGAGTCTGTGTAGTTGTTCTGGCTTCCGCTCAGGCCACCGGCGAAGATGTCTAGACCGCCGGCGCCGCTGCCACTCCCGGACTCGCTGAAATTACTGATGGCGACGTTGCCCGTCGTTGGGTCGACCGAGCAGCCGATTGGGCTGCCGTACTCGTCGGTCGCCGTCGCAATCGGCGACGTGCCGCCATGAGCGAACTCGTAAATCTTCGCAGTAGCGTTGTCGACCACATACACGTCTCCGGCGCGGTCGATGCACTGACCGTACGGGAAGCTAAAGCCGGTGATCTGCCCGTAAAGTCTCCCGACCCTCACGCGATAGTCATAGATGTCGATCGTTCCGCTCGAACCGTCAGAGACGTAAAGCAGCCATTGCTTACCGGCATCCGGCCGAATCCAAGATTTTCCATGGTTGAGGTGCTGAATCGGCGCCTTACCTAGCGGATTGGTCATGGCAATCATCTGTGCGTTCGCTGAAGCGGTGCCGGCAGCGGGCAGCTGCGCGGACGGCGCTCCACCTCCGCATCCGACCAGCAGTCCAACTGCGGCAACGGTGCCAAAAGCAGACCTAGCAAGCGCACAACGAGACATGCGAAGTTCCTTTCGCTAAGCAGCGCAGCATGGGGTGAAAGCGAGAACCCCCTTTGACCGTTGTGCCGGCGTTACCTTTTGCTCCGCAAAACGCACGCGTCGCGTGCTAAGGTTTAGACGTCACCCGCAAGAAGCGATTGGTTTACGGCCGCGAAGAAGTACTCGCCCCGCTCCATCGTTAGAATCCATACGACGTCGAATCGGTCGTCGGGCCAAGCGCTGGGGGCGCTCGTCTTTAGCGCCGCGGCGAGCAAGGGAATGTGTTTGTGCTCCCACGCAACGAGCACGACCCCCGAGCGCGATTGGATCGCGGCTGCTAGTTGCGCCTCTTGTCCGATCGTGTGCGATGCGTTGATTTCTATGCCAAGCCGTTGCGCTAACGGTGTGACCGTCTCTTGCGGACGCCGGCTCTTCGTCTCGTCGTTATCGTCGGTGACGGCCGACGCGTAGATAGAACTAGGCGTTTCGACCGGCGGCTTCGGGGCGCAGAAGAATGGTACCAGCGCTCCGGAGCGTTGCCAGCCTCGGACCGTCAGCGAATATCTCTTCTTTTTGCCGTTGGCCTTGATCCCATATGGCGGCGGTCCGGGCGGATCCTCGGGCTGCTTTTCGGCATGACGTATCAGCATGATCTTTGACGGCGGCATGAAATCAGGAGGGGCGGCGCCGTTTGTCTTTTGGAGTCACGCACGTGCCGATCGCCCGGCAGACGACGACCGGCGGATCGAGCACGTCGGCTGCGCTCTCGCCGATCTCGGGACGGGCGGCGATGAATTTCCGCGCTTCGAATTCCATGCGACGCGACGTCTTTCCGACGTGCACGACGCGACCCTCGGCTTCAACGTAATCGCCGGCGTAGGTGGGTGCGAGAAAACGGATCTCCTGGTAGGCGGCGAAGAGCCCTTCGTCGCCGTCCATCCGTATCAGCAGCTCGGTGGCGACGTCGCCGAAGAGCGCCAAGATGCGCGCTCCGTCGACGAGCCCGCCGCCGTAGTGACCGTCCTGCGCGCTCATGCGCGCTCGCAGACTCGCGGTCAAGCCTTCGCCAGTTGCCATAACTCCTCGAGTTCGTCGAGCGAAAGATCTGAGAGTGTCTTGCCGTCCGCGACGGCTCGCGCTTCCATGAAAGAGAAGCGCCGGTAGAACTTCTCGTTCGCTTCGCGCATCGCCGTTTCGGCGTCGATGCCGAGCGCACGCGAAAGGTTGACGAGCGTGAAGAAGACGTCGCCGAGCTCCTCGCGCACGCGCGGATCGTCTTGCCGTTCGCGGCGCGCCTCGGCCAACTCGCGCAGCTCTTCCGAGAGTTTCTCCAGAATGCCCTCAACGCCGGGCCAGTCGAAGCCGACGCGAGCGGCCTTTTCTTGCATGCGCTGACCGCGCTGCAGCGCGCCGAGGGGCTTGGGGATTCCGTCTAGGCGGCTTTCGCGGCTGCGTCCGGTCTTCTCGAGCGCCTTGAGCCGCTCCCAATTTCGCCATTGAGCGTCCACGTCTTCGATTATCGCATCGCCGAAGACGTGCGGATGGCGCCGGACCATCTTGTTCGAGAGGGCGTCTACAACGTCGGCGATGCTGAACTTTCCGACTTCGGTTGCGAGCTGTGCGTGAAAGAGCACTTGGAGCAATAAGTCGCCCAGCTCCTCGCAGAGACCGTCCAGTTGCGAGATCTCGATTGCGTCCACAACTTCGAACGTCTCTTCGATTAGGTACGGAACGAGCGTGCGATGGGTCTGCTCGCGATCCCACGGGCAGCCCATGCGCAACCGAGCCATGATCTCGACCAAGTCGTCCCAGGTGTAATGCGCCGATTGAGGCGCCAAGGGAACGAGCGGCATCGTAATCGAGGCCGAGAGCGTCGCGCGCGGCACGCCGGGCACGATCTCGGTGCGAATCCGGCGCGCTTCGAGCGCGCGCAGCAGCAACGGCAAGCCGGGAAAATCGGAGAGCGGGTTTCCGAGAACCCCCAAGCCGAGCGAAGCGCCGCCATCCTCGCCGAGACGCTGGACAAAACGCTCGATTTCGTCGCCGCTCCCTCGTACGAAGAGTGCGGGATCGTCCACCATTCCACGCACGATTTCGACGCCGTTACGCTCGAGGTAACCGGTGAGATCCGGCGGCGCGAGAAGCGCGACGGCTCTGCCGGTCGCGCGCATGGCGTCGAGGCTGCCGATGGTCAATAGTCCGGGATCGCCCGGACCCAGACCCGCGATGCGAACCACCGTTTCGGGAGTTTGCAAGCTCCTAGGCGATTCGCATCGCGTCCGATGACTTACTTCGTGGCTGCCGGTGCCGGCGAAGCGGCTTGGGGCGGGGCGGCGCCCGGCGCCGGCGGCGGCGACGCGAAGATACCCGCAAACTGCGGATCGTTCACGACGATCGTGGCCTTTTGGATGAGGCCTTGCAGGAACGGCTGGGTCAGCGGCGCCTCTTGCTGCTCGCGCAGCTGATCGGTGATCTGCGGAGTCGCGCTCGCCAGCGTCGCCTTCACACCCGGCGTGCGCGATTCGACTTGAATGATGTGATAACCGAACGGCGACTTGATCGGCGGGCTAATTTGGCCGATCGGCGCGGAGAACGCGTACTTATCGAAGGCCGGTACCATCTGGCCGCGGCGGAAACTGCCTAGATCGCCGCCTTTGTCCTTGCTGCCCGGATCGGTCGAGTATTTCTTGGCGAGATCCCCAAAGTTCTGACCCGCCTTCAAGTCCGCCTCGATCTGGTTCGCCAGCGCCAGGCTCGGCACCAAGATGTGGCGCGCCGTTACTTGTTCGGGCTTGTCGAACGTGGCGTGGTTTTTCTTGAAGTAATCCGCGATCTGAGCCGGCGTGATATTCACTTCCTTGGTGAGGGCCTGATCCATGATCAGTTGCTCGCGCAATGCGGAGCGTACGTCGGCTTCGGTCAGACCGCGCGCCTTGAGCATCTCGTCCCACGAACCGCTCGGGAAGTTCGCCTTGATCTGATTCTCGCGCGCATCGAGCTGGGCGTCGGTGACGTTGATGTTATTGTTCTTGGCATACTGCTCGATCAGCGTCTCTTGAACCAGCTGCTGCAGGGTGCTGCGCGCCATCGGACTGCTCTCGAGCCGGGTATCGAAGGTAGATCGGCTGATCGGTTGGCCATTCACCGTGGCGATCGCGCCGCCGCTCGAGCATGCTGCGAGTGCAGTGCCCATGAGAAGAGCGGCGAGGCCCACAGTGATGCGTTGGGCTTTCGACATCTTTGCTCCGTTAGGAAAGGTTGGAGTGCGTAGTAAGCGGGGCGCGAGGCCCCGCATCACGGCGCGGGGGTTCGAGCGGAATGGGTGAGCTCCTCCAAAGCAGCCCCTGAAGCCTATATGGCATCCAGTAGCTTCCTCAAGAGCGGCATCCACGACCCGGCGGCAGGCAGGTCGACGAGAATCCGCCCCTCGGCGAAACGGAAGCGGTTCTTGGTCAACCGCTGGAAAGCCGGAAGCGCTTGCGGGTCTAGCTCGAAACCGGATCCGACGCCGAGCGTCAGCCGTCGCTCCTCGACGACCACGCGCGTTACGCGCTTGCGTAGCGCGATCGCACGCAGTTTCGTCAGCTCCACCAGGTTCTCGAGGGGCTTGGGGAAGACGCCGAAGCGATCCCGGACCCCCGCTGCGACTTCCTCGACCTCTTCCTCGGTGCGCGCCTTCGCCAGCTGCTGATAGACCGCGATCTTCTGGGAGACTTGCGCGATGTAGTCGTTGGGAATGAAGGCGTCGATCTTCACGTCGATCACGGCTTCGGCACGCTCCGCCGCCGCGGCCGGGCCGCCGCGCCGCTGCGCGATTGCTTCCGCGAGCAGCTCGCAATAGGCATCGAATCCGACCGATGCGATGAAGCCCGATTGGGCCGCACCCAGCAGGTTGCCTGCGCCGCGAATCTCCAGATCGCGCATCGCGATCTGCAATCCCGAACCGAGCTGTGCGAACTCGCGGATCGCCTCGAGCCGCGCCTTCGCCTCCTCCGTCAACGCTTTATGCCCTTGATAGAGCAGGTAGCAATAGGCTTGATGATTCGAGCGTCCGACTCTCCCACGCAGTTGATAGAGCTGCGCGAGGCCGAAGCGATCGGCGTCGTTGACGATCATCGTGTTGACGTTTGGAATGTCAATGCCGTTCTCGATAATCGTCGTCGCAACGAGCACGTCGAGGTCGCCGTCGATGAAGCGCTGCATTACCGGCTCGATCTCGGCTTCGCGCATCTGCCCGTGGCCGACCCCGATGCGCGCGCGGGGCACGAGCTGCTCGAGCGCGTTGCGTACCGCGTAGATCGACTCGATGCGGTTATGCAGATAATAGACTTGGCCGCCGCGATCGAGCTCCGCGCCGATCGCGCGCTGAACGACCGAGTCGCTAGCCGGAACGACCAGCGTCTTGATTGACATGCGATTTTTCGGCGCGGTCTGAATCAATGAGAGGTCCCGAACGCCCAGCAACGACATATGGAGCGTTCGCGGTATCGGAGTGGCCGAAAGCGTCAGAACGTCGACGCTCGCGCGATACTCCTTGAGGCGCTCTTTGTGCATAACGCCGAAGCGCTGCTCCTCGTCGATCACGATCAGCCCTAAATCCGCGAAAGCGACGTCTTTCTGTAACAGACGATGCGTCCCAATCACGACGTCCACCTTGCCTTCTGCGAGATCGCCGAGGATGCGCTTCTGGTCGACCTTTGGCGTAAACCGCGAAAGCTCTTCGACCCGTACGGGAAAGGCGCCGAAGCGCGCGCTGAAGGTGCGGTAATGCTGGTCGGCGAGCAGAGTCGTCGGTACGAGCACGGCGACTTGCTTTTTGTCGGCGATCGCCTTGAATGCGGCGCGCATCGCCACTTCGGTCTTGCCGTAACCCACGTCGCCGCAGATCAAGCGGTCCATCGGCCGAGCCGACTCCATGTCGGATTTGGTTGCGCCGAAGGCCTTCTGCTGATCGGGCGTCGGCTCGTACGGGAATGCCTCCTCCATCTCGGCTTGCCATGTTGTATCCGGACCGAAAGCGAAGCCACGCGACATCTCGCGCTGGGCGTAGAGTGCCACCAGTTGATCGGCGATCTTTTCGAGCGCTTCGGAGACGCGCGTCTTGGTGCGCGCCCAATCCGCGCCGCCCATTTTTGAAAGACGCGGCGTCTGACCTTCGCCCGCCGAGTACTTTGCGATCTGATGCATCTGCGTGACCGGGACGAGCATCCGATCGCTGCCGGCGTAACGCAGGTCGAGATAATCTTGAGTCGCTCCGAGGATCGTCTCGGCGCGTAGCCCGAGATATTGTCCGATTCCGTGGACGGCGTGTACGACGTAGTCGCCGACGCGCAAGTCCGCAAGCGTGACCGGAACGCCTTCCTTGACGGCGCGAATCTTGACACGCTTGGGAGGCGCTCCAAAGATCTCACGATCGCCGAGGACGCGCAGACGAAGGCTTGGAATGCGAAACCCGGCTTCGATCGAGCCGTGGTCCACGACTACGCCGCCGCGCGCACGCGGTCCGATCGCAATTCCCGCGGCGTGCAACAGATCGAGCGTCCGCGATACGGCTGCGCTGACGATATAGATCGTCTCGCCGCTCGCGTTCCATTCGCGCATCGCGTCGGCGAACAGCGAGATCTGGCGGTTAAAATGCTCGACCGGGAGGCACTCGAAGACAAACGAATCGAGCGGCGGGGGCACCCAGCCGAGCGACGAAGGAGCCTCGATCGCGCCCGGAAGAACGAGCGTCGCGTGTTGCGCGATTCGCACGCCGAGATCGGCGAGCGTCGCGGGCGGCGCACCGGTTTGACCGAGCTCCTCGTTGCCGCCTTCATCGGCGAGCAGCGTGTGGCGTTCCCGCGCGCGCTCTTCGTCGAGCGCCTCGGCAACCGCAGCGATCGTAGCCGGTTCCTCGAGCACGACCGTTGCCTCGGGGGGCAGGTAGTCAAAGATCGTCACCCCAAAATGCTGCGCATTTTGGGGACCCCGTTCGTCTAATAGGCGCTCCGCCGTTAGCCCCGCGCCCCCCGTCGGCAAAGCCGACGGGGCCCCGGCGTCAGTTGCATCGCTCCATGGCGCAACTGCAAGTGAGTCAAGCGCGGCGGTGCTGCGCTGCGATTCGATCGCGAATGCACGCATGGACTCGATTCGGTCGCCGAAAAACTCGATCCGAACCGGCGCCTCTGCGGTCGCCGCAAAAACGTCGACGATGCCCCCGCGCACCGCATATTCGCCGACCGCGCTGACGACGTCGCAGCGTGCATAACCCAGCCCAAAGAGCTGCTGCTGCAAGCGTTCCCATCCGGCTTCATCGCCGGTGCGCAACTCGAAGCGCCGCATTTCGAACGCCGCCCGCGCCATCACGTGCTGGCGCACGGCGGCGATCGGCGCCAAGACGATGCGGGGCGCGTCCCGTGCGAGGTCGTCCAGAAGCGTGATTCGGGCGCTGCGCTCGGACGGGCTATCGATCGCGCCGACCGCCTCCTCGCGCGAACGGAGCAGCGCGATCGAATCTCTTCGCTCGGTCAGGTAGTAGAGCAGGTCCGCGAAGATGCGTTCTGCCGCATCGGGCGTCGGAACGACGACGAGCAGCGTACCGCCGAGCGCACGTTGCAGCGCGGCGACGAGCGCCGGCCGCGCCGCCGCGATCGTTTCGTGCAGCACGCAGCTGCCTGGCTTAGCGGGCAGCCGGCGCAGCGTTCGCAGCCGCTCGACCGTACTCTGCCAAGCGCGGTTCGATTCGGTCAGGGTCGCAAGCAGGGTCGCGGCGTTTCCGCCGGCGGCAATGGAGTCGAGCGTTTCAACGGTCATGCGAGTCGCTCATTATAACAGGCCCAGCAGGGGGAGCGTCGCGAGCGCGCCGAGCGCGACGGAGAGCGGGGCGCTCGGCGTGCCGACCGCATCGGGAACGTATCGCAGCAGCGATGTAAACGAGAGCAAGATCGCGACCGCGGCGGCCCGCGTTCGCGGCGCGATCGCTGCGACCGCTATCAGCCAGAGCGCGTACCACGGATAGGGGTTGGGGACGAGCACCCATCCGGCCAGTGCCAACCAGACCCACCCCTGGGTGCGAGCTGCGCGCAAAAGGGCGATGCCCTGAAGCGCAAGCGCGGCGCCCACCACGAGTGCGGGCCCGAGAGCCGGAACGGGGCCCAACGGGGCGAGCACAGCTTGCAGCGACGCCTGTGGGGCGTATTGACCGTGCGGCGCGAGTTGGGTTGCGATTGCGCGAACGAGCGGAAAGGAGAGCGTCGCGGCCGCTACGAGCCCGACCGCCGCGCCAATGCGCGCGCGACGGTCGTAGGCCGCGAGTGCAACCGAACCGGCTGCGGCCGGCAACTTGATGAGCGCGGAGAGCGCGACGATTGCGGCGCCGATTCCGGGCCGGCGGCGCTGCACCAGCGCGAAGCCGGCAAACACGAACGCCAGCGCGAGCGCGTCGTTATGTCCCTCGGCGGCGCACCAAATCGCGACCGGATTGAGACCGATCGTCGCGGCCGCGCGCAGACGAGCGCGAGCATCGCCGGAGAATGCAGCGTAAGCTAGCGGAACGCAGAGCAAAAATGCTGCCGACGCGATCGCGCGCATTCCTTTGAGTTGCGCCGGCGTTCCGAACGGGGCGAGCGCGACGACGATCAGCTGCGCGAGCGCGACGAAGGCCGGACCGTAGACGCAGACCGGAAAGCTGCCGCCCCACTGCCACGCCGCATCGCGCAGCAGCGCGTCGTTGCCGGTATGCGCTGCATGCGAGTACGGATCGAGACCGATCCGCGCGAGCTCGCCGTACGCCGCGTACGCATAAACGTCGCTCGAAAAGAGGACCGGCACGCACCACGCCGCTGCGATCGCAACCGCGGTAATGGCCATCACGGCGCGGAGTGAGAGTCGCTCGGCGCGCTGGAGTACCCACGAATAGGCGACGCCTGCTGCAGCGATCGAAAGCATCAGCAACCCGAGCAAAAGGGCGCCGTGGGCGCCCCAGTTCGTAACGACGACGAGGGGCTGCGAAGGCGGCGGGCTCAAGACGATGCCGCGCTGAGTGCCGCTGCGGCGATACCGACGAGCAGCCACCACGCGCCGCCGACTTTAGGATAGAAGACGAGATAGTCTGCGACTTGATGCAGCGCCAGCGCGACCGTTGCTGCAAGCGCGGCGACCACCCACGGCGATGCGGCGCGCAAACGCCGTAGCGGTCGAAACTCCGTCAAGCTCGCGAGTATCGCTGCGAGCACCGCGAGCGTCGCTGAAAAGAGTAAAATTCCACCTTCCGCGAGCGATTGCAGGTACCAACTGTTGGCGTGCGTGCGAACACCGAAGAGACCGTAGGCCGGCAGCGAGAGCTCGAAGTTGCCGGCGCCCACGCCGAGGATCGGCCGGCCGAGCCACATCTTCCAGGCTGCCCGCCAGAGCTCGTCGCGGTTTCCGACTCCGCCTGCGTAAAAGCTCCCCTCGAGTGAGGCGCGCAGCACCGCCGGCGAATGCGCGTAGATCGCCCACCAGACGGCTCCCAGCGCTCCCGCAATGAGTCCGAGGAGACCTGGACGCAACGCCTGCCAAGTTCGCTTACCTCCGACGAGCGCCAGCACCACGACCACGACCGCCAAACCGCCCCAGCCGGCTCGCGAAAACGTCAACACGTCGGCGAAGACGGTAAGCGCAAGCGCAGCGTCGAGCAACGGCGACCGCCGGACGAACGCCCACGCACCGAGCGTGGCGACTGCGATCTCGCAGTATCCGGCGAGCTGATTTGGCCCTTCGAGCAGACCGGCGATTCGCGGAACGATTGCGCTTCCGATGTAGAGTCCGGACGGCGCTCCAATAATTTCTTGCGCCAGCGCGGAGAGCGCAACGAAGATCGCGGCGATCGAGGCGGCGCCGACGAGCGGCGCGTCCTGCGGATCGAGCGCGTAACAAAGGAACGCCGCGACAAAGGTGGCGGCGTACTCGGCGACCTTGAGCGCTTCGCGAACGACGGCACCGCGATGCGCGGCATCGAGCAGCGTCAGCGTCGTGACGAAGAAGAGCAGTGCGAGCGCTCCGAGCAACAACGGAGCCGGAGGCTTGCGAAGCAGCGGTGCCGAGGCGGAATACGTCGCGAGCCCGAGCAGCACGCCGAGCAGGACGGCTTTGGGCACGGTAATCGTCGTGCCGAGCGCGTTATGAGCAAACGCGATCGGCGTCGTCAGCACCAGCGCAGCCAATCCGTAGACCGGACGTCGAGCGGTCAGCGCCGCCGCAACAACGAACGCGAGGACGAAGAGCGCGGCAGACGGAGGATCGAGCGCAACCGGATACGCGAAACGATCGACGACCGCGCGGTAGGTCAGAGGTTCCTCAAGATCGTTCGATCTCGCTGACCAGGTAGAGCGGACGACCCTTGACTTCGTCGTAGACGCGACCGAGATACTCGCCGAGAATTCCAAGGCTCATCAGCTGAACGCCGCCGAGAAAGAGCACCGCGACGATCGTCGAGGCCCACCCCGGCGTATATGCAGGCGGGTTGAGGCTGAAGAGTTTGAAACCGATGACGATCAGGGCGTAAATAAAGGCGATCGCGCTGACGGTGAAGCCGAAATACGATGCGAAGCGCAGCGGAATATCGGAGAACGAGGTGATCCCGTCCATCGCGAATCGCATCATCTTCGCAAGCGGATATTTTGTGGAACCGGCGTAGCGGACGTCGCGGTCGTACTCGATCGCCGTTTGGTTGAAACCGACCCAGCTCACCATTCCGCGTAAGAACCGATTGCGTTCCGGCGAGCGTCGCAGGGCGTCGACGACCCGCCGGCTCATCAAACGGAAATCGCCGGCATCGAGCGGAATCGCGATCCTCGTGAGGCGTTTGATGATTCGGTAAAAGAGCCGCGCGGTGAAGAGCTTGAACCGGCTCTCGCCGGGGCGCGTACGGCGCACGGCGTAGACGACGTCGTAACCTTCGCGCCAGCGTCGCAGAAACGTCTCGATCAACTCGGGCGGATCTTGAAGATCGCCATCCATAAGAATGACGGCGTCCCCGGCAGCAATCTCGAGACCGGCCGTCGCAGCGAGTTGATGACCGAAGTTTCGGGAAAGGTTGACCAGCACGACGTGCGGCCGGCGTTCCATCTCGCGGCGAATCGCGGCCGCGGTGCCATCGGTGCTGCCGTCGTTGACGAGGACGATCTCGTAGTCGTACTCGGGGCGCAGACGCTCGACGACGCCGCCGATTCGCTCGAGCAGCTGCGGGACGATCCCGGCCTCGTTGTAGAGCGGGACGACGACGCTGAGCGTCGGACGCGTACGATCGTTCATTTCTCTAAAGGGTTTTCAACCTCAAAGCGGCAGAACCAAGCCGGAATGCGCAAGGTCCACGCGGCCGTTTGGGGCGCGGCAACGTTGGCGGCACTCGTCGCATGCAGCCACGGAAGCGGCCCGACGGGTCCACAACAACAGCCGCCGGCAGCGCCGGCGCCTCTTCGCAGCTCCGTTTCCGGTCCCGCGCAGCGGCCGGCTCCGCCACCAAAGGCAGCGCGACGGCAGGCCACCCCGACGCCGAGCCCGTCGGCCTCGCCGGCGCCCAAACGAGAGCCAACCCTGCAGCCGGCCGAGCAGAGAATCAAGGTGCCCCGCCTATCATCGCAAGCCCCGCCTCGAATTCTCGACGTCGCGATGAGCGAAACGACGGTGCAGCCTGGCGATCGAGTCTCAGGCAGCGTCGTCACCAGCTCGAACGTGGCGAGCGTCGAGGCGCGCATCGGCGGTTACGCCGTGAGCCTCGTGAAGGTCGGCGTCGGGCGATTCGCACTCACCTATACGGTCGGCCCGTTGCCGTTTTTCGTTCGCGGCAACTTCGCGATGCGGGTCATTGCCCGCAATCCAAGCGGCGAGGCCACCACGCGCACGATTCCGCTGACGGTTCGATAAGGAACCTAGTTTGGCGGCGGCCCGCAGCCGGGTGGCGGCTGCGGGGGCTTTCCGTGACCTGGCGGCTGCGGCGCCGGCAAGCAGGTCGGCAGATTCGGGAACGGTGCCGGATTGTAGGGCGTCGGCATGATCTGCGGCTGCTGCTGGTTGACCGCTCCCGGCGCCGAGTCTTGCCAGCCGGTGACGGTATCGTGCATGGTGAGCACGTCGGCATCGCGTACGACCAGATTGCGCGGCGCCCGCGCCAGACCGTTCTGTGCGATCTCTTGGGACTGCAGCGAGCCGCGATCGTAGAGATACCGGAAGACGGTCCCCGAGTTGATGCGACGAGTGATCCGATAGTGCAGCGCGTCAATGCGATCCATCGGAATTGCTTGCGCGTTCCAGCCGCTCTGATCCGTAGTGATATACACCGACGCGGTGAAGGGCGTATACGGCGGCACCTGCACTATGAACGTTACGAGCACGGGCCTGCCCGAAAAATGTTGCACCGCAACGGTTTCGGGTTCGCCCGGTGCGGGCGTTTGCGCGTAAGCGAGCAGATCGGGATTGGGGACCGGCGACGAGAGCGCGACCGCGAATCGCGCAACGTCGTCGAAGCTGCCCTGCGGCGGAAGCGGGTCGCGCGAAAGGTCCAGCTCCGTAACGGTTCCGGTCGAATCGAAGGTCGCGCGCGCCCAGATCCGCGGAGCGGGGTGGATCGGCGTCGCTGCGCCGGTCTTCGCATCGCGAATCACGATATCGTGCGCGACCCGAAAGCCGTCGCCGGTCGTGAAGAAGACGTAGCCTTCTTGATATGCCAGCAGCTGGCCGCTGACCACGACTGACGGACCCGCGGCGACGAGCGCGATCGCAAGCGTCGCAATCGCGACGGAGAGCAGGCGGCGTCTCATATCGGCAGCAGCTGAATCACGAAGGATGGTTGCCAGAACGTCGTACGGAGGTTCCCATACCAGTAGAAGGTTCGCGAGACGTCGAGCAGCGCATGCGCCCAAACTTTAAACCGGATGTCACCGGTGGCGTCGTACGGCGCCTGCCCCAAGTACGACGTATAGAGCGGCTGGCCGATGATGTTGTTGGGCGGCGGCGCGAACGTACCGGGGACCGGAATCGGGAAATCGGTGTGCTGGCGCACAAGCAATGAAAAATTGAATTCGGGATTTGGCACCACGTTCATGCCGAAGCTCGCCGTGCGCAACGTCGAGGCGCCGCGAAACGAAGTAAAACTCAGGGGGCAAAACGAGGTGCCGACCGGTTGGCACGGCAGATAGCCGCCGTTGATGTAGTGGTCGCCGACGTTGAGTATTTGATAGCCCACGTAGGTATTCAGCGAATGAGAGAACTGTCGGCTGATGCTGAAGTTCTCCGAATCGGTGCTGATCCAGTGCGGCAGCGAGTTCCACTGGTACTGCTTGTTGTAGCTCGCGTTGAAGTAGTACGTCTCGTACGGGCTGGCCGGTTGGTTTAGCTTGATGGACTCCGTGAAGAGATTGAAGCCGAGAACGGTGTTCCAAATGGTGGTGTAGACGGGGCAGTAGTAAGTGAAGAACTTCGAGGGCTGAACCGTGCAGGGTGCGCCGTAGGCTTGTAGCCCCGGAGTGGGAATCGGCGCGAATCGCGAGCCGCCCTGGGGCCAGACGCTGGGAAAGCCGTTGAGATATTGGTTGCCGCCGACCGTGTCGTGGTTGAAGCCATAGCCTTCGTAAATTTGCTCGGAGATGGGCAAGCCGGGAATCTTGTTCTGAAAGCTCGTCGCGGTAATTTGCAGCTGCGACGGGTGATCGAGGCTGCCGGCGACCGGCTTAGGCACTTCGAGCGACCCCGGACCGAGCGTGTTGAAGTTGGTGAGTTGCGAGGTGGCCGTCACGTACGAATGCGGAAAGGCGTACGTCGCGCTGATGTAGGTCGTCTGCTGTGCCGCCTGCGGCAGGTTGAGCCAGTTCTGCTGCGTGTAGTATTGAGTGAACGATTGGATTTGAAAGCGGCTGCCCAGCTTCTCGTAGAGCGCCAAGTTCCACCACTTCTCCGCTCGCGTCGCCGGATTCACCGAGAAAATCGCGTACTCGTGATCGCCGACGAGGTGCTGCTCGACGGAGAGATACGTCTTATAGGTGGGATCGTAGCGCAAGTGAACCGCGGTGAGCGAGTTGGTGTTCCCGGCCACGTTCCAGGTAAGGTCGACGCTCGCGCCGGAGAGCGTGTTCTGGGCGAAGTATTGATTTGGCGAGAAGTTGACGACGTACGACCCTAGCGGCGCGCCGGCGCCTAAGAAGTACGTTCGGGCATTGACGAATCGCACGTACGTCTTGGTGCCGACGATCGCGCCGGTCGCGGTAATGCTCGGGCGTTCTCCGATGCTCGGAAAGTAGAAGGCGTCGCCCGGCATCACGCGGCCTTTGACGGGATGCACCAGATCGCCGTTCAGAAAGGTCCAACGGTCCGGCTCGGTCGTGACCGGAACGAAATAGATGCGCCGGAAATCGAGGAAGTCGGAGATTGCCGCGCCGCTGACCGTTCCCGTCGCGTCGTGCAGCGTTACGTTGCCCGCGACCATGAAGCGGTTGAGCTTCAGATCCATCGAGAACGAGTCGCCGGTAACGGTGAAGCCGTCGCTCGTTCGCACGCGCACGTTCCCGTCACCTTCGATTAAAAAACGATTGTAAAAGAAGTCCAGCCTCTTCGCGCTTAAATAGAGCAGGGTCTTCGGCGGCTCCGGAGTGCTCTGCGGAGTCGGCGCCACGGTCGGTGCGGGCGACGGCGTAGCGGCGCGAGCGGCGCCGCACGCGAAGCTAAGAATCAGCGTCGTGAGCGCCGCAGCCAGCGCGATTCGTGGCACGGTCGCAACGCTTATTCCACCGGATGCTCCTCTCCTATCGAAGCCTAGCAAGAGTAAGAACCGATGCGCAAAGGGAATGAGGCGAACCGATGACGCGTGTGGTCGCCATAGTGATCGATTCCGGCGGCGTTGGGGCGCTGCCGGATGCCGACGAATACGGCGATTCACCCGCAGTGAATACGCTCGGTAATGTTGCGCGGCGCCTCGGTTCCTTGCGTCTTCCGAGTTTCGAGCGGCTCGGGCTCGGATCGCTTACCGAAATCGCCGGCGTTTCACCAGTGCCACAGCCCCGCGCGCGCGTCGCGCGGCTGCGCGAGCGCAGCCGAGGCAAGGACACAATAACCGGTCACTGGGAAATGATGGGGATAGTGACGGCCGTACCGTTTCCCACATACCCGAACGGATTTCCGGCCGAGATCGTGGACGCGTTCGCGCATATCACCGGTAAGCCGCCGCTCGGCAATAAGACGGCATCTGGAACCGAGATCATCGAGGAGCTGGGAGCCGCGCACATTGAGAGCGGCCGTCCGATCCTCTACACTTCGGCGGATTCGGTCTTTCAAATCGCGGCGCACGAGGAGGTTGTGCCCCTTGCTGTGCTCTACGAGTGGAGTCTGCAAGCGCGGGGGATGCTCCGGCCGCCCCATAACGTCAACCGGGTCATCGCTCGGCCGTTTGTCGGAAAACCGGGGGCTTTCAGGCGGACGCCGAATCGTCGGGACTATGCAATCGAGCCGCCCCCGAATCTGCTGGACGAGCTGGGAATGGCGAATGTCGGGGTATACGCAGTAGGAAAGATCGGCGACATTTACTGCGGTCGGGGCGTATCGACGTCGGTTCGTGTCACCGACAATCGTGATGCGATGGAGAGAACGTTACAGTTGCTGGACAGCGTCGATCATGGCTTTATTTTCACGAATCTCAACGATTTCGATTCGAAATACGGTCATCGCCGGGACGTCCGCGGATATGGCCGAGCCCTTGAAGAACTCGATGGAATGCTGCCGGCGCTCGAGGCACGCTTGCGTACCCGAGACGAGCTTATCGTTACCGCCGATCACGGATGCGATCCCACCGCGCCTGGGACCGACCACACGCGCGAGTACGTCCCGTTCGTCCATCTCAGCCCAGCACCCGGCGGCGTAGTCGGCGATCTCGAAGGGCTGGACGTGGTCGGCCGTACCGTCAGGCGGGCGCTGCTGACGTGAGACTCTCGAGCGCGGTTCCGATCGCGGTCAGGGCGTCGGTTCGGCGCGAAGTCCCGGAGTTCTGGTTGACGAGCAAACGCACGATCGACATCGTGGTTGGCGGCTCGCTTTTGATCCTGACCGCGCCGATCGTTCTCATTGCGGCGCTTGCAATTATGTGCGTGACGGGCGGGACGCCGTTCTTCGCCCAGGAACGCGTCGGCATCCACGGGCGGCGCTTCAAGATGTACAAGCTTCGCACGATGGTGACCGGCGCAGACGCAATGCGACAGAGCGTGATGCACCTCAACGAGGTTGACGGGCCGGTCTTCAAGATTCGCAACGATCCGCGCCTTCATCCGCTCGGGCGTTTCCTGCGCCGGTCGAGCATAGACGAGCTGCCCAATCTGATCAACGTCCTGCTCGGCGAGATGTCGCTCGTCGGTCCGCGCCCGCCGCTTCCAAGCGAGGTCGAGCATTACGATGCGTTCGCCCGGCGGCGCTTGAGCGTTCCCCAGGGCGTGACGTGCCTTTGGCAGATTAACGGACGCAGCGACGTTTCATTCGAGCACTGGATGGAGCTCGACAATCGCTACGTCGACGAGTGGACGCCTTTGGGAGATCTGCTGATCGTCGCGAAGACGGTCCCCGCAGTTTTGCGGAAGGACGGAGCGCATTAGGCCCTCCCCGCACCTTAGAGTCGTTCCCAAGGTTCGCCCGCGTCAACGCGTTTCGATTGCGGGCTCGACGTTCTTCATCATCGGCGCCACGTTCGCGTCAACCCTGCTCGGTTTTTCGCGTGAGGTCGTCAGCGCGCGCTACTACGGCACCCGCTGGGAGATGGATACGTTCCTGGCGGCTGCGACCATACCCACGATTCTCTTCGGAGTCTTCAACGGCGCGCTGGTGAGCGCGCTGGTTCCAACCTTCTCGGAGTATCTGGCTCATCGGAAAGAAGATGAAGCGTGGCGTCTCGCCAGCACGGTGCTCAACGCGCTCGCGATACTCTTAACGGCCTGCGCGCTGATAGGTTTCTTCACCGCACGCTGGTACGTACCGCTCATCGCGCACGGCTTCCCGGCGCCGCAGATGAGCGTCGCGATCCGGATGACGCGTTGGCTGATGCCGAGCATCGTGGCGGTCAGTCTCAGCGGCGTGCTTTCCGCGATGCTCAACGCGTATCACCGCTTCCGTGCCACCGCGCTCGTTGGGGTTGCGGTAAACGTCGTCACGATCGCATGCGTCGTGCTCTTGACGCACAACATGGCCAACATGGGAATTTATGCGCTGGTCTTGGGAACGACCTTGGGTCTGGTCGCGCAGATGCTCGTACAGCTTCCGTCCTTTCTTTCCATCGGCAAGTACCGCCTGATCATCGACCTGCGCCACCCGGGATTGCCGAAAATTTGGGTTCTGCTCGGGCCGATCATCGTCGGCTCGGCGGCGGGTCAGCTGGCACTCTTCTTCGATCGGTTCTTTGCATCAACGCTCGCGCCGGGCTACATCTCCGGCATGAATTACGCGATCAAGCTCGTTAACTTCCCTCAGCAAATATTTGCTGCCGCAATCGCGACCGTTATCTTTCCGTTGCTCGCAGCTCAGTTCGCACGCGAGAACCGCCGCGGCGTGGCGCGAAGCGTCGTGACCGGTCTGAGGCTCGTGAACTTCATCACGATTCCATCGGTCTGCGCGCTGATCGTGCTCGCCCATCCGATGGTACAAGCGCTCTTCGAGCGCGGAACATTTCAGGCGAGCGCAACCGATTTGACCTCCGGGCTGCTGCCCTATGCAGCGTTCGGTCTGGTCGCGCTCGCAGCCAACGTCGTCCTGACGCGCTGCTGCTTTGCATGTCGCGAAACGCTCTGGCCGGTCACGATTTCGGTCGTTACCGTAATCGTCAACGTGCTCTTATCGCTAGTATGGCTGCCGAGCTTGGGAGCACGCGGCCTCTTGCTTGCGAACTCGCTAAGTCAAAGCATGCAGGCCATTCTATTATTGATCGTTATCGCGCGTTTGGTCTCCGGTATAGACTGGGGCGCGCTGCTTCTCTCGGCTGGCAAGGTTGCGCTTAGCTCATTAGCGATGCTTTTGGCGCTGGGCTGGATCGGCGCGCTGGGCGTAACGCCGGAAGCGACGCTCGCTTCGCGGGCGTGGTTCCTTTTGGGACAGATCGCAATCGGGGGCACGGTCTTCGTTGCCGTCGCGCGCATGCTGGGTGTTGAAGAGCTAGTGCTCGCTTGGCGAACGATCGTCGCCAAGTTCGAGCGTAATCTCCTCAGTCCGCCGGAGAACCGAGAGGCGCCGATCGCCTAGCCGATGACTACAATCAACTTCATTAGCGCAGGCGAGCTTTTTCTGGAGAGGAAACCTACCAGCGCCATGCTCTCGGTCCTGATGCCCGCTTATAACGAGGCGAGTTCGATAGCCGAAAACGTTTGCGAAACCGTCGAGACGATGCACGCGCTCGGCCTTGACTTCGAGATCGTCGTCATTGACGACGGCAGCTTGGACGGAACGCACGCGGCCGCCAGCAACGCCCTGCGGGCCTGGCCCGATCACGTGCGCGTCGTACGGTGCGGACAAAATGAAGGCAAAGGCAACGCGCTGATCTGCGGCGCGTGCTACGCCAAAGGCGAGTACATTGCGTTTCTCGACGCCGACATGGATCTGCATCCCGAGCAGCTCGCGCGCTTCTTCAAGATCATGCAAGAGCGCGGCGCGGATGCCGTCATCGGCTCGAAGTTCCATCCCGACTCGAACGTAGACTATCCGCCGGAGCGCCGCGTTTACAGCTTTTTCTACTACCTGCTGGTGCGTTCGCTCTTCGGGCTGCCGGTGCGCGACACGCAGACCGGCATCAAGCTCTTCAGGCGCAACGTGCTCGATCGAGTGCTCCCGCGAATTTTAGTGAAGCGGTTCGCCTTCGATCTGGAGCTGCTTGCCAACATCCATCACTTCGGCTACCGGATCGTGGAAGCTCCGGTGACGTTGAACTTCAAGCGGATCTGCAGCCGCCTGCGCCTCGGTACGGTCTGGAACGTCTTTGTTGATACGCTGGCGATCTTCTATCGGATGCGGATCTTGCACTATTACGATCGGCCCGAGCGTACTGCGGTCAGTTTCGATCGTGCCGCCGGTTCGCACGAAATCGTCGTTCCTATCGCTGTCAGAGAGTAAGCGCGCTTGGGTTCAGGTACCGCGCTGGTGCTTCTGCTACCAGGGCTCGGCGATGCCCTAGCCGCGGGTCCGATTCTACGCGGCTTGACCCGCGATGGCTGGAAGATCGACGCACTGACGATGCACGCGCCGGTCAGCGAATACCTTCGCGAGCTCGGCGTCGTGCGCGAGATCGCCGAACTTCCGCTTCGGCCGGCTGCATCGGATGCGCTGCGCGCCGTTATCGCGCTGCGTCCCCGCCGTTACGACGCGAGCATTCTGCCCTTTCCGGCGACGCGTTGGCAGTACGCGCTGATCGCTCGCGGGGCCGGCGCTCGAAGGCTTTGGGCGCACGACTACGGGGGTGCGTCCAGCGCAATCGCGCGAACTGCGCGTAGCACGTGCGTTCCTTTAAGGGGCGGTCATCGGCTCGCCGAAAACCTGCGGCTCGCGCGCGCGATCGGTCTGCGTGGCGGGGACGACGATCTCGAATATTGGATCCCGCCGTCGTGGCGCGCGCAACGGATTCCGGGCGTGCTTGGCATTCATCCCGGTTCGATGGCGTGGAAGGGGAACGAGGCTAAGCGCTGGCCGTACGAACGATTCGCCGCTTTGGCGCGTCTGGAGGCCAAGCGCGGGCGGCTCGTACGATTCTTCCTCGGGCCGCACGAGATGAAGGAAGCCGAACGCGCCGCGCGAGATTTTGAGGGGAGCGAGGGGATCAGTGTCGTTCGCGAGCCGCTCTCGCAGGCTGCGCGGCGGCTCGGCGAGTGCGAAGTCTTTGTCGGTAACGATGCCGGCTTTAGTCATCTGGCTTCGGGTCTAGGTGTCAAGACGCTGGCGTTGTACGGCATGACCAGCGAGGTTCGGGGGGCGCCGATCGGTCAGGCCGTCGCGTTGCGGCCGTCGCTCTGCCCCGCTTGTCATGACGAGGGCTCGAGCGGATTCGAGTGCGTCCGGCGCATCGAGTACCGTTGCATCTTGCGTGACATCGAGCTGGACGAGGTGCAGCAGCGCGTTGACGACCTGTTTGAAACGGCCCGAGTCGAGCAGCACCTCGCCTTGGAAGGTCCATTTAGGCTCTACGGAAAGGCTTACTCGTGAAAGAGCAGACCGTCGAGGGTAGCGCCCCCGGCGTCGAAACGCGCCAGGCCGTCGCCGCCTTGCAGAAGGCGCTTCTGCCCGCGCTCTTCGTGGCGCTCGCCCTGCTCGTTACGACCGGGTACGGCGGCGGCGTGCAGCTCAACGACGGGCTGCCCGCGCTGCACATCGACCCCTTACAGTTTTTGGGGCAGCTGCTTCACATGTGGAATCCGGCCCTCGCGCTCGGCTTTCACACGGGTTTCTTCGTGCCGTATCAGATGCCGTATTCGTGGTTTTACGGCCTCGCGCAGATACTCCACGTTCCACAGGATTTAGCGCAGCACGCGGCCGTCTTTTTCGTCTACCTCTGCTGCCTGTGGTCCATGTACTATTGTCTTCGCAGCGTCGCCCCGTGGCTCGACGAGGTCGCGCGGATCGCCGGATCTGTCGCGTATCTCTTTAACATGTACGTGGCGCTAAACTCGCAGGCGCAGATTGTTTGGCTGCTCACCTACGCGACGCTTCCGGCCATGGTCGGCGTTACCGCCCGCGCGATGCGCGGCGAGATGAATATTTGGCGAGCCGCGCTAGCGATCGCGCTGCTGGTGCTCGCGGGTGGCGGAGTAAATCCGCCCTTGCTCGGCATCAACGTCATCGTTTTGGCGATCTTCGTCGTCGTGACGCTGGCCTTGGATCCCAAGCCGGGTGTCGCGCTCAACCGGGCGCTCCCGCTGATCGCCGTTACTTCGATCGCGGCATTTGCGATCAACCTGTACTGGCTCGTCCCCTTCGTGGACTACTTCCGAGGAGTTTGGCTCAACGGGGTTTTGAGCGAGGCGCCCTCCATGCACAACGCGTCAACCTCGTTTGCAAACGTCTTGCGCGGCCTCGGGCACTGGGCGACCTTCGTTTCGTTTGCTGGGCGCGCATACTTTCCATGGGCATTTGCCTACGCGTCGGGAGTCTTCGGCGCGTTGCTCTGGTTCGTTCCGGTCGTCGCCCTAGGCGGCATCGCCTTTAAGCGGAACCAGCGCCCCGTCACGCTCTTTTTCCTGCTCGTAACGATCGTCTCCGTCCCGATCGTCGTCGGCTACTATCACGGCGCGCTCGGCGATGCGGTAACGACGCCGATCTACGATCAGTTCTACCGCAATTTTCCGGGATTTCAGATGTTCCGTTTCTCGTACAAATGGGTGGCGGGGGTCGAATTCGGGCTGTGCGGGCTCTACGCGCTGGGCGGCTTCGCCGCAATCGCGACGCTGCGCGAGCAAACCTCGAGGCTGACTTTGCGGGGACGCGAGCGTTGGGGCTGGCTCGTCGTGGCGGTCAGGACGCTCGTCGTGGCGGTACCGATTCTCGCTTTCGTTCCGGTACTGATCAATAAGATGAACTATCCAGGCGCGGCGCTTCCACCATGGGAGTTTCGGGAAAACGCGCTCGTCGGCGCGAATCAGGGCCAACGCGTCGCCCTCTTTCCGACGCAGTTCTTGGAGCAGTTCGACTGGGGCAGTCCGCAGTTCTACATCGAGAACTCGTTGATCGACCGCCCGATGATCTACGGACTCTTGGGCAGCGAGCCTTCAGCAGGGTCTGACGTTTGGGTTCGTCGCGCCTATCGCGCGGCGCGCGAAGGACTGCCGTTTTCGGCGGACATGCTTCGCGTGATGGGCGTCGACACGATTCTGCAACGCGACGACTTCATTCCCGCGATAGACTTCAGCTCGCCGGGAGAGTGGCGCTTCAATAGCACCACCCTCACGCACGATTTGATTGCGCGCGTGATCGGCGCGTCGCCTGCGGATTCCGACGGCCCCGTTCGCATCTACCATCTCAGCGGAGCGTTGCCGCTCTTTTACGGGGTGACGCATCCGGTCGTGAGCACGCTGCCAACCTTTTCAGAGGGTTTTCTTGGCGACGTCGCCGCGATGGCTCGAGGACGCGCACAGTTTAGCCCACCAAGCCGTTCGGCCGGCGAATTCGCTAGCGCGATGCAAGCGCTCTCGCCGATTCTGCCGGCTAATGCGGATGGTCTTGAGGATCTCGCAGTGAATCAGGCGTTGATCCACGGCATCCGCGTGCAGCCGTCATCGGCGGATGCACAGTGGTTAACTTCATTCGAAGTAAAAACCGCGGGGACGTATGCAGCTTTCGCGCTCGATCAGGGGCTTCTCTACGATCGTCCGCCGCCAAAGACGTTGGAGATCGACGGCAACATTCTTCCTGTAATACGGTCGGGCGGCGCCTGGACGCGCTTCGCGGGCATGTTCTTGTCGCCTGGTAAGCATTGGGTTTCGGACGGCTACGTGGATCCTGATCTCGTCGTCGCGCTCGTAAACCTGGACGATCTGGGATCCTGGGAGAAGCAGATTGCGGCGCTACAGCGTCAGCTGCCGAACAATCTCTCGACGACGAAGCTAGTCTACGCTCCCAAGGCACGCTTTATCGTCGCTACGCCCGGAAGGTATCGCGTTACCGCGACCGCCGTCGGTCAATACGGACCCGACGGCGTCGTTCGCACGCGACTCATACGCGGCTCCGCATACCGGGGTGCGTTTCCAGCCAATCTCGGCGAGACGCTGCCGTACGTCTTTGGCGACGGCATCGTCGCCACGTCGCAGACCATGATGCCCGCGAGATGGTACAGTGACGACCCGACTGCTTACCAATGGCAACGCGGAGATCCGGCCTCATGGTTTCTCTTCGCGCGTGACGCGCACGTGCGCGTCTTCGTTCCAGGGTCGAACGGCGTTCGCGCGCAGGTTGCGATGCGAGTGAGTCGCTTGCAAGTCTCGGAACTCATGAGCGTCGCCGTTCGCGCCGGAGCAGCTAAGAGCGTCATTCTGCCCGGACCCTCAGCGGCCGACCAGCAGTATGACAGCGTTGATAATCTCGACGGTCCCGTGCCCGTTCCGGTGCGTTTCGAACTCGATCTGCACCCGGGTTGGAACGACATTTCGTTCGATTTCCATTCGCGCAACGGCGATGGCAGCGACCTGGGTTCGCGCGAGATCTCGGCGGCCGTCGCACCCGACTTAACGTTCGTCCGGAGGGGGGCGGTTCGCGCAGCACAATCGCCTCGGAGCGATGTTTCCTTCACGACGGTCGCCCTCGAAAAGCCGCCGTCCGCGCTCGCGGGCGACCCCGAAATCTTGGGGAGCATTGCAAGCCCGCCGAGCCGAGAGGCCGGCCTCGTCGTCGCACTTGCCCATAAAGGAAGCCTCCTCTATCGAGTCTTCCCGTTCGCGAGCGGCGGTCCGTTCGACGTCTACTTCATGCACGCGTTTCCGAACAACTGGAATGACGGCTCGCTGCGCGTCGTCGGACTTTGGCTATTCGCGCGAGGGAGTCAGCCGAAGTACGCCGGACTCTACTACCGGGTTCACGGGCTGCCGAGTCAGAACTTGCGAAGGCCTGAATCGCTTGCAGCGCCTCCGCTCTTCGTTGACCACAGACCGGTCGGCGCCGGACCGCTCTTTCTCTCGCGCGGGCGGCACGTGGTCGCGAGCGCCGATCGTCAGGTCAAAATCGGTTTGCTGCGCATTGTGCCCCTCAAACTACGGCCGACGGCCGACTTTGGGCTGACGTGGCAGCGGCACTCACCCACATCCATTACCGTGACCGCGCCAAATGCGTCGAACGCGTTCCTTCTCGTCTTCAATGAGGCCTACCATCCCGAGTGGAGAGCCACGCTGGATGGCCAAGCGCTGCCGCACGTCATCGTCAATGGCGTTGCTAACGGTTGGATCGTTCCGAACATTGCCCCAGGCAGCAGCATCACATTGACGTTCGCGGGACAGGGATACTACATTATCGCAGGCGCCATTTCGGCGCTAGCGCTGATCATCTTGATCGTGCTCGCCTGGTCTCCGGAACTGTGGCCTATTACTGCGACCAAGCGGTGAAACCGTCGCTCATCGGCTGGGCGCTTCGAGGCGCCGTTGGTTTTGCGATCGTCACCTGCGTCGTCGCGCTCTTGCTGGCAGCGTGCCTCTCGGGCGACGCGTCAGAACGTTTCGCGACCACGGCCTACCTCGCCGCGGTCTTTGCCGCAGTGGCGCTGGCAATCACGCAGTTCCTGCCGGGGACGGACCGGCAGGAACAACCCGCGCTCCCCATGCCTGCGTTTCCAACGTTCCTGAGGTATGCGCTCGGCATTGTGGTCTTCGTCAGCGTCGTGGCTGCGCTTGTTTCGCAGCCTGGTGGCGAAGCGCTCGCGCTTGCCGCCGGCTTCGGGCTGGTTATCCTGGCCGCACTCGCGCGCCGCGGTACCTTCGTTCCGCTCAATGCAAGGCTCGCTGCGGCACTTCGTCCACGCAGCCTGCGGGTCGTCGCGACGCACGGCTTGGCCGCGTCTTTCGGCGCGCTCGTGATGGCGTCGCTGCTTCCGGATGATGCCACCGCAATCGCCGCGGCGTTTGGCTACCGGCTCTTCTTTATTTCCGCGCTCCTTCTGTTGTGGTCGCTGCTTGCGCCGACGAGCGCCGGTACTTCGGTGCGGCAAAATTACGCGCGCGCGATTGGTTATCTCGATCGATTGGCGCGGGAGCTTCTCTTCGGACGATTGGCGACGTACGCTGCGGCCTTGGCGGCAGCGGCGTTGGTCGCGGCAAGCCTTCTAGGAGGACCCTTCGCGGAGCCACTTGCGACCGTCGGCTACTTAGCGGGCGTGGCCTGCGCGATCGGCGTTGCCATGGAGTGCCGGCGATTGCGCGCATAACGCGCGTCGTGCCGATCGCGGCCGCGATCCTTTTTGCGGCCTTCGTCGTTGCGAAGGGGATCCCGACGCTTCGTCACGACTGGAACTGGCCGATCGATCGCGCGGCGATACCGTCGTTTGCAAGGGAAGCGTTCTATGGCTGGCTCCCGGTAGGTTTGGGAATGCCCAATCCGCATCCGACGACCTACTTAATCTCAGTCCCGATCGCGAGCGCGCTGTGGTTCTTCGGCCCGCTGGCGACGCTGGCACTGCTGGCCGTTGCGATCGCCTATCTTTGCATGCGCGTCTTTGCGGCTTTGCCGTCAGACTGGAGAGGCGGAGAGGTCGCGATAATCGGTATCGGCCTCTTTGCAGTCTTCAACCCGTGGGTTTACAACGAAGTCGTTGCAGGGCATCTCGTGATGGTGTTGGCCTACGGCGGACTGATCGGTCTTTTCGCCGAGATGCTGCGCGGCCGGGGAGCTTCGACGGTACGGCTCGCGTTGTGGGTCGCGCTCATTTCGGCCCAGCTTCAATTCTTCATTCTCGCAATGATCGCGCTGGGCGCATTCGCGCTCGTGACGCGAAAATGGCTGCCGGTGCTCTTCGGAACGATCTTCGCGCTGCCCTCAATCATCGGTTTAGCCGCGGAGCGAGGCTCGTTGGTGCGGATCCCGTACGAGATGACGTGGCAAGCGAATCAATCCGTCCCAGCGCTTGCGCTGCTCGGGCTGGGCGGATACTTTCCAGGCTATGCGGAGCGCTTGGGGATCGTTGCAGCGATTGCGGTCTGGATCGTCCTTGCGATCGCGGTCGCCGGCGCGATCCTGGCGCACCGAACGCGGGCCGCCGTCTTGGCACTGGCCGCCGCCGCCGTACTCTACGTCGTGATTCTCGGCGTGCACGGACCGGTAGCCGTTCCGTACGGTTGGATCGTGCGAAACGTGCCCGAGAGCGGTGTCTTTCGCGAGCTCTACGACTTAGCGGGCGCGATGGCGGCGCTGGTCGTGCTCCTAGCATGCGCTGCGATTGCGCGCGTTCGGTGGCTCGGTTACGTCGCGCTCGGCGTGGGGATCGCGCTGCCGATAACGTGGCTGCTGCGGCCGCCGAGCGATCTATGGATAGGATCGAGCCAGTATTGGCACCCGGCGGTCGCTGCGGTTCCGTATACGCGGATCGCGCTCTTGCCGGCCTTTCAACCGGTCGGCCTGCGCGCCGGGGGCGGCAACGGAGCGGACCCTGACGCGTTCGTCTATCCTGGCAACGTGCCGGCGCTCAACGAGTATTTTCCGACGTATCCCGTAGATATGGCGCTGGCTCGATACGAGCAATCCGGCGATGCGAGCGCGCTGCGCGCATTGGGTGTCGGTGAGATCGTCCCGAGACCTTGGCTCGTTTCGCGAACGCGCGGCGGGATCGGAGTTGCCGCGTTTTCGTTGCAACCGAAATCGCCACGCCGGCCGCCAGCGACGGTGCTTCGTTTGGATGGTGCGACGCCGTTGTTCTCGGAATGCAACGCGCCGAACATCGTCGGCCGCGCGGATCCGCTGGGCGCGTGCGACGTCTTTTTCGGCGATGCTGCGCCATATCCGGCGGTTCATCCGATTCTCGCGTCCGGTGATTCGATCGATCCGGGGAATGCTTGGATTGACGCGCGACTTGCCTTCGCGGAGTCACCCGCGCTGGCGCAAGCAATCGGCGGCGTTCTGACGCAATCGCGCCTTCCGTTTTCGATCGAGCCTGGATCGTGGCTGCTCGCATACGTGCGCGGCGAGCTGCACGGGTCGAGCGGACAACTGCTGGCACGCAGTCCCGGATCGTTCGTTTGGCTGCGCGTACCGCCAGGCGTTGCATCCGTGCAGTGCTTCGGGCTCTGCGAACTGATCGCGAAAACACCGGCGATGCCGCCCCTTACGGCAGCGCGTGAACCTGCCAGCACGCAAGCCTTGCAGTTCACGCAGCTGGCGCCATGGCTGTACGTCGTCGAGAAGCCACGGAGTTCTGCTGGGCTGCTTCGTTTCAACGAGCGCTACGATTCGGGCTGGACCGCGTTTGCGGAGCGCCGCGTGCTGCGGCACGTCAGAGTGGATCTGTCGGTAAACGGCTGGCTGCTAGAATCGCCCTCGGATAGCGTCGTCCTCGTGCAAGTGACGGCGCTCTTGCAGTTGATTGCCGAAATTCTCGGCGTGCTCTGCGTGCTCTGGCTGCTGAAGGCGCTCGCGCTCGGTCCGACGAAGCGCGCCCCGTGACTGTGGCGACGCTCGTTCCTTTCGTCGATTTAAAGGCGCAATTTCGCGCGATACGTGCGGAGGTCGTACCACGCGTGATGGCGGTCATGGAGAAAGCGACATTCATTCTCGGGCCCGACGTCGCCGCGTTTGAGGATAGCTTTGCGACATACGTCGGCGCGCGCTACTGCGTCGGCGTGGAATCGGGCACGGCCGCGCTGCAGTTCGCGCTGGAGGCGTTGGGAATCGGAAACGGCGACGACGTGATCGTTCCGGCGAACTCGTACATCGCATCGGCGCTCGCGGTCTCGGCGGCCGGCGCGCGTCCGGTGCTCGTGGACGCCGACGCAAACTATTTAATCGATATCGAGCGTTGCGAGGCCGCCGTGACGCCGCGTACGAAAGCGATTATGCCGGTGCATCTGTACGGTCAGGCCGTGCCGATGGATGCGGTCGGGGAGTTCGCGCGGCGGCACGGACTCTTCGTGATCGAAGATGCGAGTCAAGCGCACGGCGCGCGCTGGAACGGCCGTGGCGTCGGCAGCTTCGGTGACGTCGGATGTTTCAGCTTCTATCCTGGGAAGAATCTCGGGGCATACGGTGACGGAGGCGCGATCGTCACCAACGATGCCGAGCTCGCACAACGGTTGAGGTTGCAGCGCGATTTCGGGCAGCGCAAGAAATACGAGCACCTCATCAAGGGAGGAAACTGCCGGCTCGACTCAATTCAGGCTGCCGTGCTCGACGTAAAGCTGCGTCATCTCGACGAGTGGAACGAAGCGCGCCGCCGCCACGCCGTTGCATACGATGCGCGACTTTCGAAGATCGGCATCAAACCGCCACCCTGTCTGCGGGTGGAAGGCCACGTCTATCATCTCTACGTTATCGAAGTCGAACATCGCGACCGAGTCGCCGCGGCGCTGCACGAACGCGGCATCGCAACCGGAATCCACTATCCGATTCCAATACATCTGCAGCCGGCCTATGCCGACATGCAGCTGGGACGCGGAACGTTTCCGCTGACCGAACGCAGCGCCGGCCGCATCCTCTCGCTTCCAATGTTCCCGGAGCTGACCGAGGAACAGATCGATGCCGTCACCGACGCTCTCGCGAGCTCGCAGCAGCTCGTCGTCGCGTAGTCCAATCCTAAGTTAGCGAATATGGAACGCAGCCCGCTCGGAGTGGCGGTGGTTGGAGCGGGGTACTGGGGCCCCAATCTGGTGCGTAACTTTCACGCCTCCGAAGAGTGGTCGGTGCGCTGCGTCGTGGAACCGGATCCTCAGAGACGCAACCGGCTCTTGCGGCTATATCCGGCCGTCGAGGGACACGCGGAGATTGAAGCCGCACTTACCGATTCGAGCGTTGACGCGGTCGCGCTGGCTACTCCGCCGCGAACGCATCACGCGCTTGCGGTACGCGCGATCGACGCAGGCAAGCACGTGTTGGTGGAAAAGCCGCTCGCGGAACGCTACCGGGATGCCCAAGATCTCTGCGAGCGGGCGCGCCGGGCGAATGTGCGTCTGATGGCCGATCACACCTTTCTCTACACTGGCTCGGTCGAGAAGCTCCGTGCGCTGCGTGAGGACGGCGAACTCGGCAAGATCTACTACATAGACTCGGTCCGCGTCAATCTCGGACTCTTTCAGCAGAGTAACGTCGTCTGGGATCTGGCGCCGCACGACGTCTCGATTATCAACTACGTTCTGGATGAGATGCCGCTATCGGTTGCGCTGCAGCTCGGCGCCTGCGTCCACGGGCGCGTTCCGGACGTCGCGTACCTGACGATGTGGTATCCGAGCGGATCGCTCGCCCACGTACATTTGAGCTGGCTCTCACCGGTGAAGGTTCGCCGAACGATGATCTCGGGCAGCCGCAAGATGGCGGTATGGGACGACGTCGAGCCGACCGAAAAGATCTACATCTACGATAAAGGTGTCGTGCTCGATCCGTCCAGCTCGACGCTGGAGCAGCAAATGGTTTCGTATAGATTGGGCGACCTGCACGTTCCGCTCGTGGACAATCGCGAGGCGCTCGGGAAACTCGTCACGGACTTTGCGGCCGCAATCCGCGATGGTTCGGCGACGCGCTCGGACGGCGATTTCGGTGCCGGCGTCGTGCGCGTGATCGAGGCGGGACTGCGTTCGGCGGACTTGGATGGGGCGAAGGTCGAGGTGTGACGACCGACTCGGCGCCGCTCCGTTTCTCGCTGCTCCTCCCGGTCTTTAACGAAGCGGCGCGCCTGCCGGCGCTGCTCGAGTCGATTCGGCGTCAACGCTATCCGAGCGAGTGCGTCGAGCTTCTCATCGCCGACGGCGGATCGAGCGACGACACGGTCGCGATCGCGCATCGATACGGCGCGCGAGTCTTTCACAATCCGATTCGCCGAGCCGAGCCCGGTGCCGGGATGCTCTTGGAAAAGGCGAGCGGGGACGTGGCGATGTGGCTCGCGGCGGACAACGTTTTCGCCGGCGATCGCTTTCTCGAGCGGATGGCTCGGCCGTTTGCCGATCCGCGAATCACTGCGGCCTTCCCAAGCCTCGTCAGCACCGCGCGGGACGGCGGAACGGCCCGCTACTTCAACGCCTTCACCGATCCGTTCAATCACTTCGTCTACGGCGGCGCCACGTCGCCCGCCTCATACCACCGCACCTACCGCGTGAAGCGCCGAACCGATGAATACGTCGTCTACGATTTCGCGTCGGGACCGCGACCGCTGATCGCGCTGGCGCAGGCCTTCACGACCCGACTTCCTTATCGCAAACCAGTCGGCACCGACGAAGACGACGTTGCGCCGGTCGGGATGCTGCTCGGCCGCGGCGCCGAAATCGCATTCGTCGAAAGCGCGACACTCGAGCATCATACGGTGCGCGACATCGGGGATGCGCTGCGCAAGTTCGGCTCGCGGTTCCACGAGCGGATGACGAACCCGCACTATCCCGTCTGGGGAAGGCTGCAGGCGTCGCGCCGCTCGCAGCGTCTGCGCGCTTACCTTTGGCCGTTCTACTCGGTCAGCGTCGTGCTGCCCACGATCGCAGCCGCCGCCGGTTTGATACGCGACCGGCGCCGGGAATGGATCTATCACCCCTTTCTGAGCGCCGCTTTCGGCTTAGAGTTTTGGAGACAGGCGGGCATCGTTGCGTCGAAGCGTTTGAAGCGCCGTCCCTAAGCGAACGGCCCCGTTACGGTCCTCGAAGACCTCGTTCCAGTAGCGCATCATCGTCAAGCCGTCTGCGTGCCGGCCGAGCAGGTCCGGTATCGTGTTTCCCTCGATGCTATCTATCAGCAGCGATGCGAAGTTGATGCCGGCGGCCGTCGTCAACGCGAGCGTGCCGGAGAAACGCGGATTCATCTCGACAATCGTGAAGCTTTGATCCGCGCGCAGCATCCCCTGAACGTTGGCCGGTCCTTGCAGACCGCTCTTTTCCACCACGGTCTTTGCCATGCGTTCGATCGTCGGATGATGGTAGGTGCGCCCCTTAACCGAAACGCCCGCTTTGATCGCGATGCGCTCTCGCGGGACCGCCGCGACGACGCGCCCGGGCGCGGCGGCAAAGCAGTCAACCGTGAATTCGGTGCCATCGACGGCCTCTTGAACGATCAAATCGCCTCGCCCGCCGGCGGTTTCGTGCAGCGAATTGAGGCTCTCAACGCGCGACGTGCCGACCGAACCCGAACCGCGGCGCGGCTTTAGGTAGACCGGAAAACGGTCGATCTCGATCGTTTGGGAGTAGGCTCTCGTTGCGGGCCCCGGCACGCCGATCTCGCGCAAGAACTCTGCGAAAACGAGTTTGTCGGCGGTCCGCTCGACGATCCGGCGCGCCGGTAACGCGAGCCGGCAACCGATCGACTCGAAGAGTGCGCGCGCGTCGTCGAGCGGAAGGAACTCGTTCTCTACGACGATCGGAACGATCAGGTCGAGCTCCATTGCCTGGGCGCATTCGAAACATCGGCGAGCAAAATCTTGCGCGCCTCCGGGCGGAAGCGTAACGAACTCGTCAACGAAGGCTCGCGTCGCGCAGAGTGGATTCATATCGCCGCCGGCGATGAAGTCCACGCGCCCGTCGTCGCGCAACGCTTTGATGACCGACTGCGCGGTGACGGTCCCCGCGGCTGTAATCATCACGCGCCGCACGCGCTTCCCTTTTTCAGGGAGCATCGTGCGGCATCCACGGCGTCGTCAAGTCCTTCGGCCCGATCGGACCCGAATGATGAAAGATGAAGAAGCGATTGTCCGGTCCGACGTAGACGGTCGCATGCGTAAGCGGATCTCGACCGTAAAATACGATCGCGTGGGTTGCGAGATCGTAGACACCCCGCCAGTGGTAACC
>JBAVSO010000182.1:0-36164 GCA_049695635.1 Candidatus Cybelea sp.
GCGATCGTCTCGGCCTACCGGCGGCACGGCCACCTTGCCGCGCACCTCGATCCGCTCGGCGTCGAGCCGGTCGGGGATCCTTCGCTTTTGCCGCAGACCTACGGTCTGACGCCGGCGCTGCAGAGCGCGATTCCGGCCAGCGTCTTACGAGTGAAGCTTCCGGGCAGTACGCTCGCCGAAGTCTTGCCTCGGCTGCGAGAGACGTATAGCTCGACGATCGCCTACGAAATCGAGCACATCTCCAATGCGGAACAGCGAGTCTGGCTGCGTGACTACATCGAGTCAGGGCGCAACAAGGTCAAAGAGTCGCCGCAACGCCAGATCGACTTTCTCGAACGCTTGACGCAGGTCGAGGCCTTCGATCAATACGTTCGCAAGACGTTCTTGGGGCAGAAGACCTTCTCGGGCGAAGGTCTCGACGTGATGGTGCCGATGCTCGAGGAGATGCTCGACATGCTCGCCGATGACGGCGTCGGCGACGCGGTCCTCGGCATGGCGCACCGCGGACGCCTCAACGTGATCGCGCACGTCGTCAATCTTCCGTACGAAGAAGTTATGACCGAGTTCGAAGCCGCCCAGTACCGCGGCAACCTCGGCGACGACGACGTGATGGGCGACGTCAAGTATCACCACGGTGCGACCGGCACGTTTAAGACTTCGAAGGGGAAGACGATTGAGGTAACGCTGGCGCACAATCCGAGCCATCTCGAGGCCGTCGACCCGGTGGTCGAAGGCAGCGCCCGCGCGTTGCAGACCGATCATTCGCACGGAACACCTACGCAAGATTATCGCCGGGCGGTACCGATTCTGATTCATGGCGACGCCGCGTTTACCGGACAGGGCATCGTTTCGGAGGTTTTCAATCTCCAAGCGTTGCCCGGCTACGAGACCGGCGGTACGATTCACCTGATAGCGAACAACCAGATTGGCTTCACGACAGATCCGGCCGACGCGCGTTCGACGCGCTACGCGTCGGACTTAGCGAAAGGTTTCGACGTTCCGATCGTGCACGTCAACGCGGACGACGTTGACGCGTGCATCGCCGCCGTTCACCTGGTCATCGATTTCCGCCGAGCTTTCGGCCGTGACGTTTTGATCGATCTGATCGGATACCGGCGTTTCGGTCATAACGAGCAGGACGAACCGGCATATACGCAGCCGCTGACGGCCGACCGAATCAAGAACCATCCGACCGTGCGCGAGCTCTTCGCCAATAAGCTCGTCAATCAGGGCGTCCTCACCACGGAGCAGGCGAAAGCGATGGTGGAAGAGGCGACCGAACGTCTTCGTCAGGTTCGCCGCGCCGTCAAGGGCGCGCTCGCGTCGCACATCCACGGGCGCAAGATCTCCGGCAGCAACACGTTCGACGGCACCGCATTGGCGCCGGTCGAGCGCAGCGCGCTCGTCGCCTGGAGCGAGATGCTGACGAACGTGCCGCAGAGCTTCACGCTCAATCGCAAGCTGCGCACGCAGTTTGAACGTCGCGCCGCCACGATTGCCGAGCGAGGCCTGGTCGACTGGGGAACGGCCGAATCGCTGGCCTTCGCGTCGCTGCTCACGACCGGGACGCCGATTCGGCTCAGCGGGCAGGATACCGAGCGCGGCACCTTCAGCCACCGCCACGCGGTCTTCCACGACACGACTCCGCTCGGTCCAGGCACCGCCACGCACGCGGTTTGGATTCCGCTGCAGCATCTCACCGAGAGCCAAGCATCGTTCGAGATTCGCAACAGCCCCCTCTCCGAATATGCCTGCGTCGGCTTTGAGTACGGATACTCAACGCAGCAGCCCGACGCCCTGATCCTATGGGAAGCGCAGTACGGCGACTTCGTCAACGGGGCGGAGATCGTGATCGATCAATTCATCGCGGCAGGACAAGCGAAGTGGGGTCAGACTTCACGCTTGACGCTGCTCCTTCCGCACGGCTATGAGGGCGGGGGCCCGGAACATTCGAGCGCGCGGCTCGAGCGTTTTCTGCAGCTCGTTGCCGAAGGAAATTTGCGCGTCGCTTCGCCGTCGATCGCGAGCAACTACTATCACTTGCTGCGGCTGCAGGCCCGCTCGCCGATCGCGGTACCGCTCGTGGTGATGACGCCGAAATCGCTCCTGCGCGCCGATAGCGCGGGCGGCACGCTCGACGAGATGGCCGCCGGCGGCTTCGCGCCGGTGATTGACGACCCGCGGGCCCTTGAGCGCGAGCAGGTGGATCGCCTGATTCTTTGCAGCGGAAAGATCTATCACGATCTGATCGGTCACGCCACCTACGGAGCGCTCAAGCACACCGCGATCGCGCGAATCGAGTTGCTCGCGCCATTGCCTGTCGGCGACATCAATCGTCTGATCGGCGATTATCCGCGTTTGAAGAAGATCGTCTGGGTGCAAGAGGAGCCCAAGAACATGGGAGCCCGCGCTTTCGTGCGACGGCGCCTGCTCGAAGGGAAGCGGGACGGCTTCGATATCGAGTACATCGGGCGCGGCTACCGCGCGAGTCCGAGCGAAGGGTACGCCGGCCAGCACGCCGTCGAGCAAGAACGCATCATCTCCACCGCGCTCTCGGAGTAGATCAACTACGTACCTACGGCAGGTTCTTCGTCGCAAACATCATTGCGAGGAGTTCCTCAATCGTCGGCGCGTCAACAAAGAGGCTGCGCGTGTACGGTCCGATAAAGCCCTCGCGGGCCATCGAGTCGAAGAGCGCCAGTAATGCGTCGTAATAGCCGCGGTAGTTGAGAAGTCCGATCGGCTTGTCGTGAATTCGAAGCTGTCGCCAGGTCAGGACTTCGCAGAACTCGTCCATCGTGCCGTAACCGCCGGGGAGCGCAACGAATGCGTCGCTGAGCTCCACCATCAGGGCTTTGCGCTCGTGCATCGTGTCGACGACGTGAAGCTCGCTCAAACCTTGGTGAGCCTGTTCGGTGCGCGCCAGTGCGTGCGGAATGACGCCGATGACCTCGCCGCCGGATTCCAGCGCCGCATCGGCGACGATCTTCATCAAACCGATTCCGCCGCCGCCGTAGACGACGCCGTACCCCCTGGCGACGATCGCCTCGGCGGTTTTGCGCGCGATCTGCGCGTACGACGGGTCGTTGCCCTCGTGGGAGCCGCAGAAGACGCAAATTCTACTCATCGCTTCGCGCGCTTGGTCGAGGCGCTGCTCGGAGCCTGCAGGTGAATCTTTGGTTTTGGTGCGGTCTCGAGTTCGTCGTGCTCGCAGCGCTCGCTGCGGTGCGCGCGAAGCTCTGGACCTACGGCTCCGATACGGGTACCTTCGCGCAGATCGTCGCCGACGCATTCGGGGGCATGCGCAACGGCGTCGAAGCCGGATCGCATTTCCGCTATCATTGGTCTCCGTCGCTGGCGTTGCTCTGGCCGCTCGTCGCCCTGACGCGCAGCGCGCTGCCGCTTCAACTCGTGCAAGCCGCGGCGACCGTCGCGTGCGCGCCGCTGGTCGCGTCGCTTGCACGGCCGTACGTCGAGAGGCGGCTTGCGGACGGTCTCGGTTTGCTCGCGCTGCTCTATCCGCCGTTGCTCGCGCTGGGCTTCGACGAATTTCACGAGCTGGGGCTTTTCGCGCCGCTCGCGCTCGGGCTCGTTCTCGCCGCCGACCGGGGGCGCTGGATTTGGTTTGCGATCTGCGCGATCGTTGCGATTGGGTTGCGCGAGGACGTCGCGCTGACGCTCCTCGTCTTTGGGATCGTCCTGGTCGCGATCGCACTGCGCAAAACGCGCCCCGTCATCCTGAGCCCGTCGCAGAGCGGACGCGGCTTGCTTGATGGCGTCGCGAAGGCTCCGCGCCGCCTCGCGATTGCCGGTTCGGCGCTTGCGGCGGCGGCGGCGGCGGCGTTGGCAGCGTACTATTCGATCGTCACGCCGCGATTAGGGGGATGGGTTCCGAGCCACTTTTACGTGTACCCATTTGCAGACGGGCCGCTCGCGCTAGTCGTTTCACCGATCGCGCATCCGCTGCAGTTCGCGCGCGCAATCTTCACGTTCGGACGACTAACCTACGTGCTCGAGGCGCTGGTGCCGCTCGCCCTTCTGCCGTTACGTTCGTGGTGGGTGCTGCTGGCACTCCCCGGCGCCACGATCGTGCTGTTAGCCAACTCGGGATACGTCTGGCGAATGGGAGATCACTATGCGGCTCTTTGGATTCCGTGGTTGCTCGTCGCGACGATTGCCGCCGTCGCATCGCTGGCGCGCCACGCGGGCAATCGCATCGCGGTGCGCACGACCGCGGTCGCGGGCGTTCTCTGCGTCGTCTTTCTTATCGCCTTCGATCCAATGCACCCACTACATTACCTGCATCCGTACTATCACGATCTAGCCGATGCGCGCCGGGCGATCGGCTGCGTTCCGAAGGCCGCATCGTTTTCAACCTACGATGAGTGGTTCTCTGCAGTCGCGGCGCAGCGACCTGGCGCGACGATCGACCGAGCCAATGGCGTCCAATACCTCGTTTACGCGGCCGATTTTTCGAGCGACCCGAATCAAACGCGTCTATGGCCCATAATCAGCCGGGGAGTTACCCGCGGTGAGTATCGCGTCGTCTGTAGATTCGGCGACGTCGTGACATACGAGGCAGTCGATGCGAAATAAGATACCGGGGCCGGGCCGCATTGCCACGCTGCGAGGGCTACTTCCCGTACCGTTCCGGCGGTTCCCCGATTTCTTGGCCTCCATCAACGCGCGTTACGGCAACGTGGTCGCCTTTTCGCTGCCATGGCGCAGCTACGTCTTCATCAACGATCCTGCGCTGATCAAGGATGTCTTGGTCACCCAACAGCACGCGTTCTCGAAGTCGCTCGGCACGCGGGTGTTGCGGTTGCTGCTCGGCGACGGGTTGCTCACGAGCGAAGATCCGCTCCATCGGCAGATGCGACGCGTCGTGCAGCCGGCCTTTCACCGCGAGCGCATCGCGGAGTACGCGCGCATAATGGAGCGCGACGCGCTCGAGTTCACCCAGCGTCTGCGTCCCGGTGCTCTCGACGGGCACGCGGCGATGACCGGGCTCACCCTTCGGATCGCCACCGAGACGCTCTTTGGCAGCGACGAGAGCGATTCTGCGCAGGCCGTTGCGGAGGCGTTACGCTTAATGATGAACGAGTTTCCCGCGATGCTCACGCCGCTCGGCGCGCTCCGTCAGCGCCTGCCGCTACCCAACACGCGCCGCTTCGGGCGGGCGCGCCGCATGCTCGATGCGATCATCTACGCGCTGATCGCGCGCAGGCGGCGCGACGGCAGCGACCGCGCCGACGCGCTTTCCCTGCTCCTCGCAGCCCGTGATCCTGAATCAAAGGACCGACCCTTGGACGAGCAGATTCGCGATGAGATCATGACGCTCTTCATCGCCGGTCACGAAACGACCGCAAACTTGTTGACGTGGGCGCTCTATCTTTTGGCACAGCATCCGCAGATCGACGCGCGTGCGGCCGACGCTGCACGTTCGGGGGACCGCGATTACCTCGATCGACTCATCAAGGAAGTCTTGCGGCTCTATCCGCCGGCCTGGATCATCGGCCGTGAATCGCTGCGCGAGGTGACGTTGGGTGACGGGACCCGCATTCCGGCCAAGATGACGGTCTTTTTAGCGCCGCTTCTCTTACATCGCCGTAGAGACAACTTTCCCGATCCGAATAAGTTCGATCCGGACCGTTGGCTGGGTGCAGAGCCGCCGCCCTTCGCATACGTACCGTTCGGCGCCGGTGCGCGCCGCTGCATCGGCGAAGATTTTGCTCGCCACGAAGCGGCAATCGTGTTGCGAACGTTGCTGCAGCGGTTTAGCTTTACGCCGGCGCCTGGGCCGCCGGCGCGCGTGGCGCCGTTAGTGACGCTGCGCCCGGCCGGCCCCGTGATGCTGACGGCAATCTTGCGCTAACGAAACGCGAAGTTACGAACTGCGCGCGCACGCTTCTGGGCCGCTACGACAAGCTAATCAGTGCTCGAAGGCCGTAACGCCCTCGTCCGGTCCCGCCGGTTCGACCCGCCCGCCCAGATATTTTCCTAAGAAAGCTTCGACGGCGGCGTCGAAGCGCCGGGTATTCTCCGGGCGCGCAAAGCCGTGACCCTCGTCGGGAAAGACGATGTATTCGACCGGCTCGTTGTTCTTGCGCATCGCGGCGACGATCTGGTCGCTCTCGCGCTTGTTGACGCGCGGGTCGTTTGCGCCCTGCCCGATCAAGAGTGGGACCTTGATCTTATCGGCCTTAAAGAGTGGCGATTGCGAGTTCAAGAAATCGACCGTGTCTCCCATCCGCAAGGCAAAGGTCGCGCGGATCGTCGACCAGTAGGGCGGAATCGCTTGCAGCAGGGTGTTCAAGTTCGACGGGCCGACGATGTCGACGCCCGCCGCGAAGGCATCGGGCGAGAACGCGACGCCCGCAAGCGTCGCGTAGCCGCCGTAACTGCCGCCCATGATTGCGACCTTCGAAGGATCGGCGTATCCTTGGGCGACGGCCCAGTTCTTGGCGTCAATGAGATCTTGGTGCATCGTGCCGGCCCATTGGCGATTCCCGGCATTGAGGAAGCTTTTTCCGTAGCCGGTTGAGCCGCGGAAGTTCACTTGTAGAACGGCATAACCGCGATTGGCCAGCCACTGCACGTACGGGGTGTAACCCCACAGATCGCGCGCCCATGGACCGCCGTGGACGTATAAGACCATCGGAAGATTTTTCGGTGGAACCCCGAGCGGCAGCGTAAGATAACCGTGAATCGTGAGCCCGTCGCTCGCCGTGTAGGTAATCGGCTGCATCGGAGCGAGCTTGTAGTTCAACAACGCCGGGCGCGAGACGAAGAGAAACGTGCCCTGCTTCGTGGTACGGTCGTAAGAGTAATAAGAAACCGGTCCGTCGTCGACGACGTAGTTGACGATCAGGCGCCGGCCGTCGGCAGTGCTGCTAAGGAACCCGAAGTCGCCGGGGTGCAGCTGCCGCAGCGCCGCGAAATCGGCCTCGTAAGACGGATCGAGCACGTTCCACTCCGTCCGATCGCTGTCGAAAGAGACGGCGGCCAGCTTTCTGGATTTTGCATCGATCAACGGCCCTCCGACGTCGTAGGTCGGGTCCGAGGCGACGACGGTAAACTGACCGGTGGTCAAATCGTAAAGCAATAGGCGCGACGAGTTCGAGTCGACGCTCGACGAAACGTAGAGCGAGCGGTTATCGGCGCTGAACGCCACCGGCGCGATCTGGTCGTCGGCCGTTGCTTTCAGCAGCGAGTGCCACGGAGAAGATGCGCTCGGGCGAACCAAGATCTCATTCGATCCGTCGGAGTTATTCTGCAGCGCGGCGCGGACGACGAGGTTGTTGTCTTCCGCCCACCCGCCGACGCTTCCCGGATTCTGCGCATCGAGCGTAGCGACGCCCGTCGCGAGGTCGACGCGGTAGACGTCGAAGACGTTGGGGTCGCGCTTGTTCGATGTAATCAAGATCTCGTTCGGAAAACGCGGGTCGACGCTCTCGATGTCGGATCGCACCTTGTCGCCGAAGGGCGTGAGATCGCGGGTCGCCTTGGTCGCGATGTTCGCCTGATAGACGTGAAAGTTTTCGTTGCCGCCCTTGTCTTGCTCGTAGAGGACGTGCTTCGCATCGGGCTGCCAAACGACGTTGCGGATGGGACGCGCCGGATCCGTCGCGACGACGCGGTCGTCGCTCTTGCCGATCGTGCGCACCCAAATCGAGAGCACCCCGTTGTACGGCGCGAGGTAGGCCAGCATCGTTCCGTTTGGTGAGATCGCCGGCGAGGCTTTCTGGGGGTTCCCGAAGAGTACGGCGCGCGGAATGAGCGGCGGCAGATCGGCTTGAGCTGCCATGGGTGCAGCGAATACCAAGACCGCGAGCGTCGTTAAGGCTACTCTGGTGCGAGCTCCTGAAGTATGCATCGTTCCCCTCCTCTGCTCTTCGCGTTACGCTAAAACGAGCTGCTTTTCACCGACGTCGGCCCGCTGGATCGCCTCGCGGATCATTTCGTCGGCAATCTCCGGCACGTGCCAGCGTTCGCGCGCTGCCGGCGAGAGCTGATCGATCGGGTCGAAATAGACGAACGCCTTGCCGGGCTTGACGCTCGGCGCCGCATAGACGGCGATGCCGTTTTCGCGATCGTAGTATTCGTAGGAATGCACGTCGCGCTTACCCCCGCCGCCGGGCGCGTCGCAGACGAAAGTCGGCGTGTTAAAGCCGGCGGTGCTGCCGCGCACGAACTTCTCCGTGTCGGTAGCTGTCGCGATCGTGGTGCGCAGCTCCTCGACGCCTTTGACCATGTCGTGCATGTAGACGTAGTATGGGTGAACGTTCACGTGTCCGAGCCGCTTGACGAGCAGCTGCATGCGCTCTCGCGTGTCGTTGACGCCGCGGATCAAAACCGATTGATTGCGCGTAAAGATGCCTCGCTCGAACAGAACGCGCATCGCCTTTTCGGTAATCCACGTGATCTCTTCGGGCGCGTTGAAGTGGGTGTGCAGCACGACCTCCTTGCCGAGCGTGCGTCCGCGGTCAACGATCGAGGTCAATGCATCGAGCCACTCGGTGTGCGTGAGCAGCTTCATCGGCATGATCGCCGGGCCTTTAGTAGCAAAGCGCATGCGCCGAACGTGTGGAATGTCGAGCAGCGCGTTGCCGATGAACTCGATGTTCTTGGGCGGAAGCTGGTAAACGTCGCCTCCGGAGATCACGATGTCTTCGAGCTCCGGCCGCTCCGCGATGTATTGGAAGGCTTCGTGCCACTGTTTGGGCGTCTTTGCCAGCGGAATCTTGTCAACGTATGCGGTGTCGGGTCCGATCGCGTAGCTGCGCGTGCAGAACCGGCAGTACACCGGGCAAACATTTAGCGGTAAGAAGAGCGCCTTGTCGACGTAACGATGCACTAGACCCGGCACCGGAGAGTCCTCTTGCTCGTGAAGTGAATCGAGCGTCAGGCGCGGATGATCGGGCAGTGCGGTCGAGGCGAGCGGAATGAACTGACGCCGGATCGGATCGCCGATTGGGTCATTCCAGTCGATCAGCGCAATCGCGTACGGCGAGACGCGCACCGCCATTGGGGCCTGGTGGAATCCGGCTTCCGCGTCCCGATAGAACTCCGGCGAGCAGACTCCGCGGATCGTTTCGAGCAGCTCTTCGGCCGTTTTAACCGACTTGCGGGACTGCCAGAGATGGTCCAGGAACGTCGCTTCGTCGACATCGGCGTAAGCCGGAATATGACGCCAAAACTCACCTTGTTTGAGGTTCTTGTATTCGAACTGCTCTGGTGGCGCGGGCGGCTTGAGGTGGTGGACGGCGGTGACGGTGCTCATGTCGTTCCTTTTTGGTATTTCGCGTTGAAGTATGCGTGTAAGTCGGGGTGGTTCCGCAGGGTCCGCAGCGCAATATCGGCATGGTCTTTTGCGTAGCCGTTTCCGATGATCATCGTGACGTCGCGGCCGATGCCCTCGGCGCCGAGCGCCGCGGCGGTGAACGACGTCGCCATCGAAAAGAAATAGACCGTTCCGCCGTCCCGCGTGCAGAGAATCGAGGAAAGCTCCGTTCCCGGCACATTCACGCAGTTGATCACCAGGTCTGCGAGTTGCGGAGCGACGGCCTCGAGCCGGCTGCTCGTCTCGAGTGCCCGGCGAGCATCGACGGCGATGAGATCGTCGACCAGTCCCGCTCGCACTAAGAGCTGCGCCGGCTCCGCCGCTGCGTCGTGAACGAGACCAATCACGCGTCCCTTCGAGCCCACGCACGCCTTGGCTTGGGCGCACGAGAACAGACCGCTCTTACCGGCGGCACCGATCACGACGACGGTTTGCCCTTCAGAGCACAGACGGGGCACTTGCGCCGGTGCGCCGGCTACGTCCAGTACCGCGAGCGCGACGTTTTCGTCGATATCGTCCGGAAGCCGAGCCCAAGTTCCGCTCTCGAAGAGTATCGCCTTGCCGCGCACCCAGATGCGCCCGGTCGCGACGTCAACGTCGTCAATCGCTTCGATGTGCAACGGCGTCAGGCTCAGCGAAACGAGCGACGCGATGCGATCGCCGATGCGGAGGTCAATTCTATTCTGCAACGCGTTCCCGATCTCGAGCACGCGCCCGACGAACATGCCGCCGCTTCCGGTCACGGGATTGTGCTGCTTTCCGCGGTCGCCAACCGTCTTCGCCACGTGCTCGCCGATGCGGCGAGGATCGAAATCGCAAACCTCGGCGATCTGCCGAAACGACGCCGAATCAATGTTGAGCACGTCAACCCCGCACAGAATCTCGTTCTCGCGGGCGACCGGAGTGTTGTCGATTCGCCACGCGTCCTGCGGCATGGCGCCGGCCGGTTCGAGCACGCGGTGCGCTCCAAGCGGATGGGAGTGCGCGCTCACCGAGATTTGCACGCTAGCGTACCGTCACGCCGCCGCGCTCGAACGGCATGCTCAGCACGACCGTGGTACGGGTGCGCGCCATTCCCGGCGTCGCCTTGAGCCGAGCGAGCAGCTCGTCGAGATGCTGGGTCGAACGAGTGACCACCTTGCAGACGAAGCTCTCTTCGCCGGCGACCGAGTGCACTTCACAGATTTCGGGCATCTCGCTGAGCCGTCGCGTAAAATCGTCGTACGCGCAGTCGGGTGAGGTGTAGCAGCTCACGAAGGCTGTCAGATGAAGTCCGAGACGCTCGGCATCGAGGAGCGCCGAATAGCCGCGGATGTAACCTCGCTGTTCGAGCCGCTTGACTCGGTCGTGGACCGCTGGGGCCTTGAGCCCGACCAGCGCGGCCAGCTCGGTAAAGGTCGATCGCGCGTTGCGTTGCAACGCGTCGAGGAGTTGGAGGTCGAGCTCATCCAGCTCGTGGTTAATCATCACCATATTCGACATCGGAGCAGATTTGCCGAACAATATTCGGCCTCATAACAATAACACCACAAATCCGTTCGGGGCAACCCTCGGTTTATGGTTTTCTTGTTTTCTCGCGCTTGGGCTGGCGGCCGGCTGCAGCAGAGCGGCCCAGCCGGAGGCTCCTGCGGCGGTCCGATTCGACCTGGCCGCCGACCCTCGCACCCTCAATCCGCTCTTCCTGACTCCCGACGCCGCCTCGGTCGAGCTGCAGGCTGCTCGCCTGGTCTTCGAGCCGTTCATCGACCTCGATCCGCGCGGGCGCCCGCAGCCGGCGCTCCTGGCGGAGATCCCGAACCGCAGCAACGGCGGCATCTCGTCCGACGGGCGGACGATTCGCTATCGCCTGCGCGCTGGCGTCCGATGGAGCGACGGCAGGCCGGTCACCGCGGCCGACGTGCTCTTTACGTTAGGGGCGATCCTCGATCCGCGCAATCCGGTCCGCACGCATGAAGGCTACGAGCTAATCGACCGCGCCTCGGCTCAGGGTCCACGTACCGTCGTCTTTCACCTGGCGCGCCCTTGGGCGCCGGCCGTGATGACCTATTTCTCGTACGGCACGTCGCCGCAGTTTGTCTTGCCGTCTCATATCTTGATCGCCGAAGCTCCGCTGGCGCGGGCTGCGTTCAATGCAGCGCCCGTCGTGGGCGACGGGCCCTATCGCTTCGTCTGGTGGAGGCGCGGCGAGGGGCTACGCTACGCCGCGAACGCGCGCTATTGGCGCGGCCCCCCGCCGGTTGCAGATCTGTTGATTCGAACGATCCCCGACCCCTCGACGAACTTGCTCCTGCTGCAATCGGGAGCGCTCGATTGGAATTTACTCGCCCCCGCGCAGCTCGCCGTGGTCCGCGGCGATCCGAATCTCGCTTTCCTGACGGTGCCGACCGCGGTGGTCGCGGGCCTCGCTTTCAACACGGCGCGTCGGCCGCTCGACGACGTGCGCGTGCGTCGCGCAATCGCGATGTCGATCGACCGCAACGAAATCTCGCGAAAGATCACGCTCGGCTTCTATCCGGTGACGAACATGATCCAGCCGCAGTTCTCGTGGGCCTTCGATCCTTCGGTGCGCCAGCCGGGGTACGATCCGGCCGGCGCGGATCGGCTCTTCGACCTCGCCGGGTGGCGCCGCGGTGCCGACGGTGTGCGCCGGCGTAACGGTGCGCCGCTGCATCTCGTTTACGTGCAGTTTCCCGAGACGGCGACCGGCGTGCGCGTCGCAACGTCGGTTCAAGCCTCGCTGCGCGAGCGCGGCGTTGACGCTACAATCAAAGCCGTCAGCAACGCGCAACTCTTTCTTCCTCGCACCGGAGTGCTCGCAGCCGGTGACTTCGACCTTGCGTACGTGCCCTGGACGATGGGCGCCGACCCCGACGATTCCTCGGTGCTTGGATGCGGCGGAGCTTCGAACTACATGCGTTGGTGCGATTTGCAGGTCGATCGCCTCGAGCGGGCGGCGCTCGCGCAGACCGGCGCAAGCGCGCGCAAACGGCTTTACGGGCAGATCGGGCGAATCGTGGCCCGGGAAGTTCCGGTGCTCTACTTGTTCAACGCCGATTATATCTACGCGTATCGCAAGCGCTTACGCGGTTTCGCGCCGAATGCATTCGTCCCGACGTGGAACGCCTATCGGTGGCAGTTGGGGAGGAAATGAGCGTTCTCTCACTGGATGCGGTCGTATGATCGAGTTCTTCTTGCGGCGTCCGCACTTTGCGGCCGTGATGAGTTTCATCGTGCTGCTCGCCGGCCTGATCACGATTCCGGCTTTGCCGGTCGCGCAGTACCCGCAGATCTCGCCGCCGACCGTGACGGTCACGTCGCAGTATCCGGGTGCGACCGCTGCGATGGTAATGCGCTCGGTGACGACGCCGCTCGAGATCAATATCAACGGCTCGGACGGATTGCAGTACATGCAGTCGTACTCCAGCGCCAACGGAACGAGCGTGATCACCTGCACCTTCGCCCTCGGCACCGATCCGACGACCGATCAGACCAACGTCCAGCACGGCGTGGATCTCACGTTGTCGCAGCTGCCGCAAGCCGTTCAGAGCGAGGGCGTGAGCGTGCAGAAGAGCTCCGGCAACATCACGATTGCGGTAGCGATGCTCTCAACCAGCGCGGCGGTCTCGGACGTCGCAGTCAGCAACTACGCCGACCTTAACGTCATCGAGAATCTCAAGCGCGTGCCCGGCGTCGGCCAGGTGATAGTGCTCGGCGATCGCACCTACGGTATGCGGATCTGGGTCGATCCGCACAAGCTGCAAGCCAACAACGTCTCGATCGACTCGGTTCTCAACGCCATCAAACAGAATAACGCCGACGTTGCCCCGGGCTCGATCGGCCAACCGCCGACGACCGGGTCGCAACCATTCCAGATTCCGATCTCGATCAACGGCCGGCTGCAGACGCCCGAAGAGTTCAAGCAGATCGTCCTGCAGGCGCAGCCGAACGGCGGCTATCTGCGGCTCGGCGACGTCGCGCAGGTCGAGCTCGGCGCCCAGAACTACGTGACCTCCGCGCGATACAACGGACAGACCGCCGTCGTACTCGCGGTCATCGGCGAGCCGACCGCCAACTCTCTCCAAATCTCAAGGAACGTCCGGGAGACGATGGCGCAAATCGCGCAGACGATGCCGGCCGGCTACGCGTACAAGATCGCTTTTGACACCTCCGACTTCGTGCGGGCGTCGATCAAGGAGGTTCTGGTAACGCTGCTGATCGCGATCCTTTTGGTCGTCTTGGTCATCTTCATTTTTTTGCAGAGCTGGCACAGCACGATCATTCCATCAATCACGATCCCCGTCTCGCTGATCGGCACGTTCGCGGCGATGAAGCTGCTCGGCTTTTCGATCAACACGCTCACGCTCTTCGGCCTGACGCTCGCCACCGGATTGGTCGTTGACGACGCGGTCGTCGTGCTGGAGAACATCGTTCGCCATATCGTCGACGACAAGAGTACCCCGTTCGAAGCGACCGTGCGCGCCATGCGAGAGATCGGAGGCGCGGTCGTCGCTACATCGCTCGTGCTCATGTCGGTCTTCATTCCGGTCGCCTTTCTGCCGGGAACTACCGGCCTGCTCTTCCAGCAGTTCGCGCTAACGATGGCAGCCTCGATCGGAATCTCGCTCTTCACCGCGATGACGCTCGCTCCGGTGCTGACCTACCTCCTCGTGCACGGCGCCGAGCCGACGCACAACCGTTTTATGCTCTGGTTCAACGACCGGCTTCACGCACTCACCAACTGGTATCGGCGCCTCGTGCCGCGGTTGATTCAGCGCCAACAGATGGTGCTTGCGGTCTTTGTCGCCGGAATCGCGCTGCTCGGCCTCATGTTCAAGATCACGCCGACCGGGTTTCTTCCCAACGAAGATCAGAGTCTGCTCTACGTCCTCGTAACGCTTCCGATTAAAGCCTCGATCGACCAGACCACCGCGGTCGTGAAAAAACTCGAAGGCATCATGCACAGGATGCCGCAAACGGCCGCAGTGACGTCCGGAATCGGCTTCGGCTTTGCCAACAACAGCTCAAACCAAGCCACCATGTTCCTGCAACTCAAACCGCTCTCTGACCGGCACGGCGTCGCCAACTCGTCGCTTGCCGTGCAGTACGATTTGTACCAGCAGTTTTTGAAGATTTCGAACCTGGCGGCGTACCCCGTCAACCCGCCGGCGATTCCTGGCTTGGGTTCGACCGGCGGGTTCTCGATCCAAATCCAGGACATCAACAATCTGGGGCTGCCGACGCTAGATAAGGTCAGCGATAGAATCCTCGCCGACGCCAGGCGGGACCCGAAGCTGCAGCAGGTTCGCTTCCCCACAATCTTTACCGGCACGTATCTAGCCACCGAGTTCGATCGATCGAAAGCGCTTGCGTTCGGCGTAACGCCAAGCTCCTTCTTCGACACGATCAATGGCACGACGGGTTCGACCTTCGTGAATTTCTTCGACTACGGCACCCGCTCGTACCAAGTCGTGCTTCAAGCCAAAGCCGGGCAGCGCACTTCGCCGTCGGACCTCTCTCGCATCTATGTGGCCAACGGCAACGGCGACATGATGCCGGTTAGCCAGTTCTTGACCACGAAGCTGAAAACGGACAACGTCGCGATCATGCGCTTCAACGAATATAACGCGTACGAGATCGACGGCAACCCCGGCCTGGGCGCGAGCTCCGGCGAGGCGCTCGACGCGATCCGGCGACACGTGGTAGCCAATCTGCCCAAGGGCATGGGCTACGATTGGAGCGGCATCGCGCGTCAGCAGGTTCAAAGCGGACCGCAAACTGTCGCCGTCTTCGTGATGGGTCTGCTTTTCGTTTTTCTCGTGCTCGTCGCACAGTACGAGAGTCTGTCGACGCCGTTTGTGATCATGCTGGCGGTGCCCCTTGCGCTCCTTGGGGCGATCGGGGCGATCTACATTCGCCGGCTGGCCGAGCTCGTGAGCTTCGTTGTCCACTCGAAGCTCGCCGGACATACGGTGCCGATTCCGATCACGTCCTCCGACATCTACGCGCAGATCGGTTACGTCATGCTGATCGGTCTGGCGGCGAAGAATGCGATCCTGATCGTCGAATTCGCGAATCAGCTTCGCGAGCAAGGAATGGAAGCGGTCGAAGCGGTCGCACACGCCGCCGCAACGCGGCTGCGTCCGATCCTGATGACCTCGATCGCGTTCATCCTCGGGATCATGCCGCTTGCATTCGCGCACGGCGATGGCGCGCAGTCGCGGATCTCGCTCGGCACCGCGGTCTTGGGCGGGATGCTTGTCTCGACGGTGATGAACCTGGCGATCGTGCCGGTGCTCTACATCGTCGTCATCGAGCTGACGGAACCCGGAAAGCGCAAGAAGGGCCCGACGCAGCCGACCGAAGTGCCGCGTCCACCTATGTCCCCGCCACCGGTGCCGGGAGGCCCAGCTCCGGCTACAACGCCTTGATCGTCAGCAGGGGATGACCGCGGTCTGTAGATGTGGCCGCGGAGCCGTGGGCCGGGTGCGGCGAATCACGCTGAGGCCCCGCGGCGTTAAGTGAGCAGGGAGCAAAGCACACATGAGACGCACGAATCTTAGACATTATGCAATAAGCGGCTGCATCACCCCAGCATTGCTCGCAGGATGCGGTGGATCGCAGCTACCGATCGCCGCGCCGGGCGCGATTCCGGAAAGGCACGCGATCGCGGCAGGCGGCGATGGCTCGAACTACAAAATCGTCCGTAGCTTTGGCGGAGACTCGGATGGCGACCGCCCCGTTGCGAGCCTGATCGACGTGAGCGGCACGCTCTATGGCACGACGGAATTTGGCGGAACATTTTCTCGTTGCGATTCAGGCTGCGGGACCGTCTTCGCGTTGAGCCCATGACGCACAGACACTACGGTCGGATTTTGAAGACCTTCACGCTTTCTCGGGGGGTTTCGATGCGGAACGTAGTTATTGCTGTCGACGGCCGCCCACGCAAAGGATATTCCGTTGGAGCTGCCGAGCGTCGCCACCAGGCTGCCGGTGGGATAGCTCAGCACGTAGACTTCTCCCGTACCGTAGTCCGCGACGTATGCCCGGGTATTCCTCGCGTTGATGGTGATGTGGAACGGGATGCTGAATCCCGAGCCGAACGTTTTCTGGATACTCGTGTAAGGAGGCGGGATTACGTCGACGGTTGCAGCGTTTTGATCGCAGACGAGCAGGTTGCCGTGGTTGTCGAGCGCCATGCCGCCCGCAAACGATAACGAGATGGGCAGCACCTTTCCCCTGATGCAATCAGGCAAACCGTGCAAATATCTAACGATCCTACCGTCACCGGACGCCGTCGCGTTGTAATCTGCAAAAACCTCGCCCTTCTTGCCGACGGCAACGCCTTCGACTCCGCCGCCCGGCGAGCAGGTGGCGATGACGGCGTTGCTGCCTTGCTTATACTCGTTGACGAAGCCGGCGAGGCTACCGTAGTAATTGTAGTCGGCTTCGAAAACGTTTCCGTGCCGGTCGACGGTGACGTCGACCGGATCGATCATGCGGGAGTTGTAGGTATAGGTCAGGCTCGTCGGAGAGCTATACTCAGTGATGTTGATGCCGTCGTAGTTTGCAACGTAAAACTCGCCGTTTGCAACCCAATTCCCATCGGGTCCGTCGATCCCGTTCGTAATGTCGGTGACGTATTTCCATTTTTTGTTGGTTAGCAGCTCTACGGCGTTAACGCTGCTGTCGCTCACGAACAGGTTGGCTCCGCTAGCCTGACTGCCGCGGCGATCCGGCCGCGGTACGCGCGTAAACCCGATGAACTTCGGCGATCCGCCAGAGCGAGCGACGTCGGCGAGTGAATGGCTTTGGCTCGCCGCCGATCCGGAGAAACTCAGCGTCGAGCTCTGGGATCCCGAACACCCGGACAGCAGCACGATTGCAGCGATACCGGCCACGGAAACGATAAGTGCTAGGGCTTTCCGCACAGCGATAAACCTCCAACTTTCGAGCGTCAAGTGGAAGGACGCCAGGATGCGACGAAAGTCGCGTTTTCCCTGCGGCGCACGTCGTCCCGCTCTTCGCTGATCGGCTCGCTGCGGTTGGGAAGCACAAGCGACTGATCATCGGTGCGGTCATGCGAAAGCTGCTGGTGTTAGCTTACGGCGTCCTGCGTTTCGGCAAGCGACTCGACGCATTACCTCGACAGCCAGAGAGGGACCGGAAGTGCCGGATCGCGTGACTGCTTTAAGATAAACGTGGTCCGGACGAACTACAGCGCCTTGACCGCGGCCGTCAGCGAGTCGACCGACGCCTTAGCGTCGCCGAAGAGCATCGAGGTATTTGGAAGCTCGTAGAGCGGGTTCTCGATGCCGGCGAAGCCTGAGCGCATCGAGCGCTTGAGCACCACGACGTTGCCGCCCTTGTCAACGTCGAGGATCGGCATGCCGTAGATTGGCGAACTCTTGACGCTGCGCGCCGCGGGGTTGGTAACGTCGTTAGCGCCGACGACCAGCGCGACGTCGGCGGTCGGGAACTCCGTGTTCGCATCTTCCATGTCGAGCAGCTGATTGTACGGCACGTTCGCCTCGGCCAGCAGCACGTTCATGTGGCCCGGCATGCGTCCCGCAACGGGATGAATCGCGTACAGCACTTTCACGCCGCGCTTCTCGAGTTGATCGGCCAACGCTTTGACGCTATGCTGCGCCTGCGCGACTGCCATCCCATAGCCGGGGACGAAGATCACCTTTGACGCATATGCAAGCATCACGCCGACGTCGTCGGCGCTCGTGCTGCGGATTTGTTGCGGGCCGCCGCTGGCCGACGCGACCTCGGTGCCGCCGGCTGCTCCGAAGGCGCCGAAGAGCACGTTGGTGAGCGGCCGATTCATTGCGCGGCTCATCGCAACGGTAAGAATGGTGCCGCTCGCTCCCACCAGCGCCCCGCAGATAATCAGCAGCGACGAGTCGATTTCGAATCCGGTGATCGCAACGGCCACGCCGGTGAAGGAGTTCAAGAGCGAAATCACGACCGGCATGTCGGCGCCGCCGATCGGCAAAACAAAAAGCACTCCCAGCAGCAACGCCGCCAGCAGCAGCGCGCCAAATGCCCACGCCGGCACCATTCCCAGCGTAACGACGAACCAGACGGCAAGCGCGAGAATCGCGAGCAAGATGATTCCGTTGACGAACTGCTGCCCCGCGTATGTAATCGGGCGGCCCGTCATCACTTCTTGCAGCTTCAGGAACGCGACGATCGAGCCGGCCAAGCTGATCGCGCCGATGATTGCCGAGAGCACGAGTGAGACCGCGACGACCGCATCGGAGCTGCCCGCACCGCCGGCGTTGAAGAAGGCAACGGTCGAGATCAACGCAGCGGCTCCGCCGCCGGCGCCGTTGTAGAGCGCGACCATCTGCGGCATCGCCGTCATTTTGACTTTGAGCGCCGCATAGATTCCGACCAACGCGCCGAGCGCTACCCCAATCGCGATTGCCCACCAGCCGACCGCACCGGTTTGAACGAGGATCGAGACAAGCGCGATGAACATTCCCGCCATCGCGAATCGGTTGCCGCGGCGCGCGGTCGCCGGCGAGTTTAGCTCGTGAAGGCCGTAGATGAATAACGCGATCGCAACCAGATCCGCGAGCGAGGTCCCGATTTCCGCTGCGGTCACTTACCAGGCTCCTTGCGCTTGAACATCTGGAGCATGCGCTCCGTTACGGCGAATCCCCCGAACACGTTGATGGCGCCGAGCGTAACGGCCGCGATTGCGAGGATCGTCAAGCCGGTGGTCGCGCTTCCGGTAAAGAGCCGCGCGACGATCACGATCGCGCCGGCGAGGATGATCCCGTGAATTGCGTTCGTCGCCGACATCAGCGGCGTATGCAGAGTGGTCGGCACCTTCGAGATCACTTCGAAGCCCACGAAGACGGCGAGCAGCAGCACCGTAAGCAGCTCGATGTAGTGCGCGGCATCCATTACGATCCTCCTCCGATCAGCACAGCGCCGTCACGCGCGACCACCGCGCCCTTGGCGACCTCATCGTTCGGGTCGATGCTCAGCGTGCCGTCGGCGATCCACGGCGAGAGCAGCGCGAAAACGTTGCGCGAGTAAAGGCGGCTCGCGTCGGCCGGCATCGTGCTCGGCAAGTTCGTCGTGCCGACGATCGTGACGCCGTTTGGCGAAGTTACGATCTGGTCGGGGACGGTGAGCGCGCAGTTGCCGCCGGCTTCGGCCGCGAGATCGACGATCGCGCTGCCGGGCTTCATTGCGGCAACCGCAGCTTCGCTGATAAGCACCGGCGCTCGCTTTCCCGGCACGAGCGCGGTCGTTATGACGACGTCGTTGGCGCCGATCTGCTCGACCATCCACTCGCGTTGCCGCGCTTGCTGCTCGGGCGTCAGCTCCTTTGCGTAACCGCCCGCACCCTCGGCATCACCGCCGACGTCAAACTCAAGAAAGGTCGCACCAAGCGATAGAACTTGCTCCTTTACCGCCGCGCGCACGTCGTAGCCGCTGACGACCGCTCCCAGCCGGCGCGCGGTCGCAATCGCTTGCAGGCCGGCGACTCCCGCGCCGAGCACGAGAACTTTTGCAGGGGCGATCGTGCCGGCAGCGGTGGTGAGCATCGGAAAGAATTTGGGCAGCGTGGCGGCGGCGAGCAGAACCGCTTTGTATCCCGCGATGTTGCTCTGCGACGAGAGTGCGTCCATTGATTGGGCGCGCGTGATGCGCGGAATCATCTCCATCGCAAGCGCCGTCAACTTTCCGGCGGCAAGCCGTTTGACGTACTCGGCGTCTGCAAGCGGATTGAGAAAACCGACGACGACGCTGCCGGCGCGCAACGCGTCGAGCATCTCGTCGCTTGGACGGCCGACCGTGACCAAAACGTCGGCCCCAGCCGCTAGCGAGCTCACGTCGTCGGCGAAGGTCGCGCCGGCCTTCTCGTAGAGATCGTCGGGAAAGGCGGCAGCATCGCCCGCACCGTGCTGCACGCAGATGCCGACGCCCAACTTAACGAATCGCGCGACGGTCTCGGGCACGAGCGCCACCCTGCGCTCCTTTTCCGCGGCCTCGCGAGGAACGGCAACGATCATAGCCCCGGCTCATACGGCCCGCAAGCTTCGTGGCCCTTCGGAATCGCGGACGGATTATTCGAGCGTGACGGTATTCGTCAGGTGGCCGACCTTCTCGATCCCGACGTCGAGCACGTCGCCGTTTGCGAGAAACTCGGGCGGATTGCGTGCGAAGCCGACACCTTCGGGCGTCCCGGTGGCAATGACGTCGCCGGGGAGCAGCGTCATTCCCTTAGAGAGCTCGGCGATGAGACGTGAGATCGGAAAGATCATCTTGGCGGTGTTGCTCTGCTGCTTGCGAACGCCGTTCAAGTCAAAGGTGACCTCGAGCGCCTGCGGATCGCCGACTTCTTCGGGCGTCACGATCCAAGGGCCGAGCGGACAGCTTGAATCCAAACTCTTGCCCTTGAACCACTGACCATACTCGCGCTGCAGGTCGCGCGCCGTGAGGTCGTTGAGCGCGGTATATCCGAAGACGACGTTGCGCGCTTCCTCTTCTGAAACGTTTTTGCAGCGGGCGCCGATCACGACGGCCAGCTCGGCTTCGAAATCGTACTCACGTGAAATCTGCGACTCCAACTGCAAATCGGACCCCGGCGCGGCAACCGCAGTCGAAGCCTTCGTGAAAAACGTCGGTACCTTCGGGAGCTTTAGCTCGCGCCCCGCCGCGCGCGCGCCTTCGATGGCGTGTTCGAGATAGTTGCGCCCGACACAGAAGACGTTGCGAGGAGGGCGGACCGGCGCGTCGAGCGAGACCTCGCTCAGCGGAATTAGATCGTCGGACGTGTGCCACGCGATCCGCTCGTGCGGCGCGAGCTCAATGTAGCCGCGCAGCGTCTCGGTGGCGATGGTGCGGATCATGCCGTCTTCCAGCACGCCCGGCCGCAGGGATCCGTCAGCCGATCGGTAGGTGAGGAACTTCAAACTTTAAGGCGGCAGCGTGATCAGAGGCGACGGCTTGGGAGTAGGGGTCTGTAAGCCGCGGATTTGGTTGAGCGAGGGCAGCTTTGCATTCTGCTCCTGCTGAGCTTTACGCTGCCGTGCCTCGGCGGCCGCTTCCGCCTCTGCCGCCTGTTTCTTGACCATGTCGATCATGACGTTGGCCGCACCTGGGTCGTTAGCCCAGCTTCCGCCCTCGGAGATGATCGCGACGTGACGTGTCACGCCCTTTGTCTTCGGGTCGTAGTCGTACGTTATGCGGTAGAGACCGACGGTCGCGCTGCCGTCGGGATGGCGAATCCACATTTGAAGTGCGTTGCCGAACGTCTGCAAGTTGTACGTCTGGTATTTGCTCGGCTTGGTCGATTTTACGCGCACGACCTGGCCCTTTTTGTTGACTTCGACCACGACTTCGGTGTGCAGCGGGACGGTTGGAAGGTGAAAAACGATGGGGGCGTGTGGCCCTGGGCTCGGCCCCGGCGTCGCTGCGAGCACGCGTGCGCCGCTCGTAACGAAAAGCGTGGCCAGCGCTGCCGCCGCAAGGCGCGCGGTCGTCACTAGTTGCGCGAAAGAACGGCGAACGGATGGCCGCACGAACCGCAAGCGACGACGACTTGAAAGTGCGCCTTCTCGCGGACGTTCTTCGCATCGCTCGCGCCCTCTTCGAAGCCGCAGAAGCGGCAGCGCGTCGAGGTGGGTCGTTCTCCCGCAGCCTGTTCGTCCACGCTGCTGCAATACGCGGGCTTCGGACTTCGACCTGCCGAAGCAGCGCAAACGCATGCGGCTCCCTCGTTTACTCGCTGCCGGAGTTCTGATCGCCGGCGTCAACGTGGTGCCCGTTAAGGCCGAGCGGCCGATCGTCGACCTGCACCGCTTGGACGCGAATTTTCAACTCTTCGCGGCCGATTCGAGCGCGCCGTGGAAGGCCGCCGCAGTTCGCTTGGACACCTACTCAAGCGCGCCGGTCTCCTTCTCCGTCTTTGCGGTCGATCCGGCCGACGTGCTGACCGCCGGCTCGAACTTCAGTCCGCGCGCGATCGCGGCGACGTCGCGGCGTCCGATGCTTTCGTTTACGTTTACTCCTCCCGGCGGGTATCAGTTCCAGTCGAGCATGGTAAACGTGCCGCTCGGCACGCACGAGGGCTTCTTCGTCGTCGAAGCGCGGCGGGGTAACGTCGGCGAACAGGTGTGGATCAATCGCTCGCGCGTCGGGCTCCTCTCGAAGGAAACCCCGAGCGGATTGCTGCTCTACGCGGCCGATCTCGGAACGGGTATGCCGCTCGCGCGGATGCGCGTCCTTTTCGTCGTTAACCGAGGCTTTGTCGCAGCGACGACAGACGGCGACGGCATCGCGCGCTGGAACCTGTTGCCGCGCCCGGTCTTCGCCCTGGCGCAATGGGGAAAGAGTTACGCGTTCTTGAGCCTGCTTCCGCAGCCACCGTTTCCGGCGACGATCGTCGGCGTGCGTACCGAGTCAGCGGTCGTGCATGCGGGCGATACCGTACGCGTTGCGGGCTTCGCGCGAACGCGCTCGCGCGGTGTGCTGCGCGCCAGCACCGGCAGCGCATTGGTTTCGATTCGTCGCGGCGCAACCGCGGTCGCGCAGAGCAGCGTGCCGCTCGATGTCGCCGGAGCGTTCTCGACATCGTTCGTTTTGCCGTCAAGTGCGGCTTCGGGCGAGTACGCCATCTTAGCGCAGGCGGCCGGTGGAGTCGGCGGCGCGACGCTCGACGTGGAGGCAAACGCGGCGGGCCTTTCGCTCGATGTCACCTCCGCCTGCAGCGGTCCCTGCGATCCGCTTCGCGACGTGCCGTTGCTAGTTCACGCTTCGCGCGGCGGCAGCACCGTTCGCGTGACCGTCGTCCGATCGCCGCACGTCTATGTCGGCAGCCTGCCTGATGGCACGCCTTGGGCAACGGCGCCCTGGTTCGACGCGACCGTGCGGACCGACGACAACGGAAACGCAACGGTGCAGCTCCCGCATCCCAATGACGAGCTCGGCTCGACTTACGGCGTGCACGTGGAAGCCAGCGGAGCAACAGCCGACACTCGGGTCAGCGTGCCGACCGCGCAGGCGGCGATACGGTTGACGGTTGACCATGCCGAGCAGAGCATCGGCACCCCGCTCGGCTTCGACGTTTACGCGGGATCGCTCGACGGAAAACCGCTCGCGGGCGCGGTCGTCACCGTCGAGCTGACCCATGGCGTGTCGGCCGCGCGCCAGCAGCTCACCCTCGACGGGGACGGCCACGCGCGAGGAAGTTTCAGCGCGCCCGAACTCGGCACGAATTTTGTGCGCGCGTGGATCGACCGGGGCGGCCGCGCGATTGATGTCGCTCAGGTTCGAATCGATCCACAGGCGGCCGCAGCCGCGAGTGACGGCGGCACTCCAAGCGTGCGAGTCACCCTGGGCCAAGCCAGCTATCGTCCGGGCGATCAGATTGCCGTCGAAGCGAACGCGGTTGGGTCGCAAGGCGACGCGCTGATTACGTTCGAGAGCGCTCTCGGTGTGCAATCGCGGGTTGTTAGGACCTCCGGCGGACGTGCGGTCGCGCGAGTGGCTGCGATCGATGCGGCCGGAGAGGTGCGCGTCGGCGCTGCCTTCGTGCGTGACGGCGTTTTGGAATGGAACGCCGTTCCGATCGTGCTCGCCGCCCCGGGGCGCCCCCGGATCGAGCAGCTCGCTCTCGGAGACGGGCAGTTTGCGCCGGGTGAATCGGCCAAAGTCTCGTTTCGCGGAGGCTCGGCCGGTGCAGGAACGTTCGTGGTGCGAATCAGCCGGGGCACGCCGTCGGGAAGCGCGCTCTTCCTATCGGCGCCCGCGCTGCTTACGATCGGCGTCACGACCACCCAAAACAGCGCGCCGGAGTCCGTGACGTGGCATCCTTGGGTCAACTCGAGCGGCGACCGAGCCCAAATACTCGGCTTCGTGCGACGTACCCAACCGCCGCCGGAGCTCTCGCTTGCAGAAGCCGAAACGCAAGCGGTCACATGGCAGGTGGCGCGAGCGAGCGCCGACGGGCTCTTGATCGCGTTACCGGCTCGCAGCGGTCAATACGATCTCTCGGTTCTTGGCATTGCCGACGACGGGAGCGTGACCGCAGCCTCCTCCACGGTCGTCGTGCGATAACAGGCTAGCGCGATGGCCTTGATGCTGCTCGATACTTACGGTCTGGTCTATCGGGCGTTCTTTGCGCTTCCCAGCCTTACGACGAGCAAAGGTGTGCCGATTAACGCCGTTTACGGCTTCACGATGATGCTCAATAAGCTGATCGCCGACGAGAAGCCGACACACGTGCTCGCGGCCTTCGACAAGGGCATGCCCGCCGAGCGCGTAGCGCTCTTTGCCGAATACAAGGCGCAGCGCCGAATCATGCCCGACGAGTTGCGCAGCCAGTTTGCGCTCGTGCGCCGGGTCCTCGAAACCTTTCGCATTCCGATCGTCGAGATCGAAGGTCAGGAGGCTGACGACGTGATCGCGACGATTGCGCGTCAAGCCGAAGAGGCCGGCGAGCAGACGATCGTCGTCACCGGCGATCTCGATTTGCTTCAGCTCGTCGACGAGCGCACCACGGTTCTGACGACCCGGCGCGGCATCACCGAACTCGGCCGCTACGATCCAGCCGCAGTGCGTGAGCGCTTTGGACTCGAGCCCGGGCAGCTCCCCGACTATCGCGGTCTCAAAGGCGATCCGTCCGATAACCTTCCCGGAGTTCCGGGCGTCGGTGAAAAGACCGCGACCAAACTCTTGCAGGCGGCCGGATCGCTCGATGCGCTCGTTGCCGATCCGGCACTCGCCGGGAATCCGAAGCTGCAGGCACTGATCGAGCAATACGGGGAGCAGGCCTGCCTCTGCCGTGCGGTCTCGATCGTGCGTCGCGATCTTCCGCTAACTATCGACTGGGAGGAAAGCCGCTACGCCGAGCCGCCTAACCCCGAGCTCTACCGGCTCTATAGCGATCTCGAGTTCAAGACGCTGCTTGCAAGGCTGCAACCGCCCAGCGATCTGCCGCTCTTCGATAAGGGCGCGAAGCTGAGCGGGAACTATCGCAGTTACGAGCCGTCGGTCGATCCTCCCGAATTCGCAAAGCTCGCGCAAGAGCTGCAAACGCTCGCCCAAAGCGAGAGGATCGTCTTCGCAATGCGAGGCGACGCGATCGGCGTGACCGCACGAGCGGGCGCAGGTCTGAGCTTTTTGCGCGGTGCTTTGGTGCAGGAGGGCGTTCGCGAGAGTCTCGAGCGGCTCTTCGAGTGCGTGGCGCTGCCGGGGGCGTACGATGCGAAGCGGCTCCTGCACGCGCTGCGCGAGGGCGGCGTGCGCAACGCGCGCTTCGCGGACGATGCGATGCTCGCCGCCCACCTGCTCGATCCTGCGCGCGGTTTCGCCGATATCGAAGACGCGGCGGCGCAGCTGCTCGGGGCGGAGCTTCCCGCCGAGGCTGCAGCGCACGCCGATGCGGCATTTCAGCTGGTCGCCGCAACGCGCGCCGAGCTCGCGGCGCGCGATCAGCTTGCCGTCTACGAAGAGGTCGAAGTACCGCTCGCGCCGGTCTTGGCCGCGATGGAAGCCGCCGGCGTCACCATCGATTCGCGCGAGCTTGAAACGATCGGCGGGGAGGTCGAGGCTGCGGCCGCGCGCTTGCAGCGGCGCATCTACGATTTTTCCGGCGAAGAGTTCAACATCGGCTCGCCGCAGCAACTCGGCAAGGTGCTCTTTGGAAAGCTAGGGATTCCCGGCGGTAAAAAGACCAAGACCGGCTGGGCGACCGGAGTCGAAGTGCTGCAGGGCCTGGCGCGCGAGTATCCGATTTGTTCGCTCGTGTTGGAGTGGCGCGAGGTCACCAAACTCAAGAACACCTACATTGACGTCATCCCCGCGCTCGTCGATCCGCGTGACGGCCGGTTGCGCACTGAATTCAATCAGACGGCGACGGCGACCGGACGCCTGTCGTCGACGAATCCAAACCTTCAGAACATTCCGGTTCGGGGTGAGCTCGGCCGCCGAATTCGGCGCGCATTCGTCGCTCGCGGCGACGAGTATGCGTTGCTGGCGGCTGATTACAGCCAAATCGAGCTTCGCTTGATGGCCCATCTCTCCGGCGACGCAGCCTTACGTACGGCCTTCGAGGAGGGGCAGGACATTCACGATTTTACCGCGCGGCAGATCTTTAGCATCCCGCCCGACCAACGCGTCGACCCAAATCAGCGAAGGATGGCAAAGAGCGTCAACTTCGGCCTCTTCTATGGCATGTCGGACTTCGGGCTCGCGCAGCGGCTCGAGATCAGCCGCGCCGAGGCCAAAGAGATCACGACCGCCTATTTTGCGCGCTTTCCCGACGTGCGAGCGTACATCGAGCGCACGATCGAGGAAGGACGTCGAAACGGCTACGTTTCGACGATCCTCGGGCGCCGTCGCTACATGCCGGGCCTGAGCTCCGGCAACTATATGCTGCGCGCGGCGGCCGAGCGAGAGGCGACGAACGCCCCGCTTCAAGGCAGCGCCGCCGATCTCATGAAGCTGGCGATGGTGCGGATCGATCGCGCGCTCGAGGAGAGCCGGCTCGACGCGACCATGCTCCTTCAAATACACGACGAGCTGATCTTCGAAGTGCGCAAGAGCGATTTGACCGAGGCGGCGAATCTGGTGCGCGAGCACATGGAGAGCGCGATCGAGTTATCGGTCCCGCTCGAAGTGACGCTCAAGTCCGCTCGCAACTGGTACGATGTCGAGCCAATCGATATGGAGAGTCTCGAGCATGTATAAACTTGCTGCCGCCGTTCTCGCGGCCGCGTTGCCGGCCGTGACGGTGCACGCGCCGCGCGCAGACCTCACGCTCGAAGTCGCGCGCACCGAACCGCAACGCGAGCACGGCTTGATGGATCGCACGACGATTGCTCCGCATACCGGCATGATTTTCGTCTTCACCGACGACCAAGTCGTCGATTTTTGGATGAAGGATACGCTGGTGCCGCTCGACATGATCTTCGTCGCTGCCGACGGCACGGTGCGGCGCGTCTTCGCAAACGTGCCGGTTGCACCGAAAACGGTCTCCGACGCCGAGATTCCCCGCGTGGGCGCGAGAGCGAAGTATGTCATCGAGCTAAAAGCCGGTGAAGCGGCGCACGATGGAATCTCGCAAGGCGTCAGGCTGGACCTGCACGCCGTGCCGTCACCGCAGTAGTCCCGAGCCTGTCCCAGCGAAGTCGAAGAGCCTATCCGCAGCGAAGTCGAAGGAAATGCCGGAGCTTCCCGAAGCGGAAACGATCGCACGAGGTCTTACCGGCAAGGTCGTCGGCAAGACGATCGAGCGCGCCGAAGTGCGGCTGCCGAAGATCGCCATCGCCCCAGTAGCGCTCGGCTTTTCAACCTCGGTTGCGGGCGAGCGGATCACCGGCGTCCGCCGGCGCGGTAAATATGTGGTCCTGGATCTGGCCTCGGGCCGTTCGCTGGTCACGAGCCTGCGGATGACGGGCCGCCTCGTGGTCGCCGATGACGGCCTTGCGGAATTGCCCGGGACGCACGTCGTGCTCCACTTTAAGGGAGGCGGCCGTTTGAGCTTCTCCGACGTGCGAACCTTCGGACGGATGCGCCTCGTCGCCCGCGGTGAAGCATGGGACCGCGAACTTGGCGTCGAGCCGCTCTCCTCAGGCTTTACACAAGCAGCCTTTACCGGTATGCTGTCGGGGCGGCCGACGCCGGTCAAGGCATTCCTCCTCGATCAACGGCGCATCGCAGGCATTGGTAATATTTATGCGTGCGAAGCGCTATGGGAAGCTCGGATACGTCCGAGCCTTCCGAGCCGGAGGTTGACGAAACCGGCGGCTTACCGCTTACGTCGCGCCATCGTCGACGTTTTACAGCGCGCTATCGAAATGCGCGGGACGAGTGTCGACGACTACGTAGATGCCGACGGGCTGCAAGGTGGTTTCCAAAACAACCTCTCGGTCTACGGCAGAGACGGGCGGCCCTGCTTACGCTGCGGCACGAGCAAGATCGTTCGGACGGTGCTCGCGCAGAGGGGGACCTGGTGGTGCAAACGGTGCCAACGATGAACAAATTTACGAAAGTGGGAAAGTCAAATCTCTACAACTGAAGTCGCTCCGAATCAATACGACGAAGATCAATTAGCGCTCGAGCAGCGTCTCTACGAAGAATCGCTCAAGGTTCTCGACGAAGGTCAAGTACTCACCGGCACGATCGTCCAGAAAGACAAGGACGAAGTGCTGGTTGACGTCGGCGGAAAGTCCGAAGGCGTCCTACCCTTCCGCGAGCTCTCGCTTGCGATCGATCCGAAACTCTTGCGAGTCGGTGACACCGTCGAAGTGATGGTCCACCGCATCGACGAGCTCGACGGAACGCTCTTCCTCTCCGAGCGGCGCGCCCGCGCACTCAAGACGTGGGAGAAGGTCATCGAGGCACACAATCGCGACGAGGTCATCGAAGCGACCGTAACGCAGGTCGTCAAAGGTGGCGTTCTGGTCGACCTCGGGATGCGCGGCTTCGTGCCGGCGTCGCAAATCCGCCGCCAGCCGGTAGGCAATCTCGACGAACTCGTCGGGCAGCACCTGCGTCTCAAGGTGATCGATCTCGATCACAAGCGCCATCGCGTCGTCCTTTCGCAACGGCTCGTGCTCGAAGAAGAGCTGCAAGCAAAGAAACAGGAGTTGCTAGATACGCTCGAGGTTGGGCAGATACGCGAGGGAGTCGTCGTCCGTCTTGCCGACTTCGGCGCCTTCGTCGATCTCGGCGGAATAGATGGCTTGATCCACAACAGCGAGCTCGCTTACGCACGCATCAAGCATCCCTCCGAAGTCGTGAAGATCGGCGATGTCGTGCACGTCGAGATCATGAAGTTCGACCCGGAAGCCAAGAAGGTTAGCCTCTCGCTCAAGCACGCACTGCCCGATCCGTGGGATCAGTACGCGGACCGTCTTTACGAGACGAACAAGTTGGCGGCGCAGATCGTCAAAGTTACCCCCAACTATCTGCTGGTCGAGGTGATTCCCGGCATCCTCGCGATGGTGCCGAAGGGCGAGTTCGACGCCTCCGCCCAATTCAGTGCCGGCCAGGAGGTCGAAGTGACGCTGCTGACTATCAACCACGCCACGCGCCGGATCACGGCATCGATCCAACATGTCGCCGACGTGCCGCTCGAAGAGATCGAACAGTACGCGGTTGAGGAAGAGATCGGCATCGAGGCCGCCCCCAATCCTCCGACGGAGTCCGTGAACTCCTAGTGACCGTCACAGGCCACTGACGCCTGCCATGCGCGTTGGCTTGACCGGCGGCATCGGGGCGGGTAAGAGTGCGGTTGCGGCGATCTTCGCCGACCTCGGTGCCTTCGTCATCGATACCGATGCGATCGCGCGCGAAGTCGTCGCCCCGAACAGTGACGGTCTGATGGAGATCGCGCGAGTCTGGCCGCACACCGTGCGCCGCGGCATCCTCGATCGTGCTGCGCTGGCTGATACCGTCTTCGCCGACCCTTCTGCGCGCGAGCGCCTCAACGCATTGCTGCATCCGCATATACGTCGCGTCGCAATGGAACGCGAAGCGCACGCCAAGCCGGGTCAGCTCGTCGTCCATGTCGTCCCTCTCCTCTTTGAAACCGGTTACGACCGGCTCGTGGACAAATCGGTCCTCGTCGTCGCGCCGTTCGAAGAGCGGATCGCTCGGGTCGTAGAGCGAGATAAGCTTGACGAGGCGCGCGTGCGCGCACGAATGGCCGCCCAAATCGAACCCGAGCGAGCGCGCGGGAGCGCCGATTTCATCCTTGAGAACGATGGTAACCTAGAGCACCTTCGCGCTCGAGTTCACACCATCCATGAGGCCCTGACCGCTTCTCCAACCCCCTTTTAAGCGCAAGCCCTCGAATTCTCAGCAAATCCTTAGTTTACCGAGCGCTTGTATGGGAATAGAGTTACTCGGACCCTTAACAACATGAGAGGATAGTCGATATGGCACAAGAGACCGGACAGGCCGGAGGCATGAGCGTTCGCGAGGCGGGTCGCCGCGGCGGTGAGCGCGTGAAGGCGAAGTACGGCTCGGAGTTCTACGAAGAGATCGGCCGTAAGGGCGGGGAAGCCACAAAGAGCAAGTACGGTCCCTCGTTTTATGAGGTGATCGGTCAAAAGGGCGGCCAGCGTCCGAAGCGCAAGGCGAGCTAGACTTCGAGCGAGACGCGTAGCGAGAATGAATGGCTGAGAAACACGGCGCCTCGAAGCGCGAAATGTCGGTGCGCGAGGCGGGCAAAAAAGGCGGCGACACGGTTCGTGATCGCTACGGCTCGACTTTTTACGAAGACATCGGTCGAAAGGGTGGAAAGGCGACGCGGGACCGCCACGGCGTCGAGTTCTACGAGTCGATCGGTCAAAAAGGCGGCAAGGTCGTCAAGGAAAAGTACGGCTCCGATTTCTACGAGGAGATCGGCCACAAGGGCGGCCAGAAGGTTAAGAAACTAATCGCCGAAGCCAAAAAGAAATTAGGCGACGAAAAGTCCTGATTTAGCCCAGGGGCTTTGTCACCCTGAACTAAATCAGGACTTTTCTCTTTGCAGTGTTTTTACTTCGTGATGTCGACGCCGCCGGCTACCTTCCCAAGGTGAACGGTGTTGTCATCGAAGTTGACACTGATTCCGTCGATCCGCAACGTTTCGGTTCCCGAGTGAATGTACGCCGGATGCGGCATTTTTAGCACTTTGGCGTCGTTCGTCCAGGTCACCAAATCGGTGTCGAAAGAGCGTTTCTGCGGATCGTCGATTCGTTCGACGTGAACCTTCCCGACGGCGGTGAAGTCGAGCGTTTGAATGTTGAGCCGAACGTGCTTGGCGGAAATCCGGAGATACGGCTTCCCCTTACGGAAGACGACGCCGTCGCGCACGCCGTCCACGCTTCCGCTCAAGCCGTCGGACGAGAGCCGCGCGTGGTCGTAATCGAAGCTCCACGACTTAGTCGCGATGTGGTTGGTCACAACGTGCCCTCCGCGTAAGTCGATCGGCGCTTGACTCGGCGGGACCGGAAGCGCGCCGCCGCCGGCTAGAACGATCTCGACGACGACGTAGATGCCCAGCCCGATGCCGGTCACGAGTGCGAGGCGTTTCCACCAGATCGGTTTAACGCGCATCGGGCCAATCCGCAACGTCGGGAGGCGTCGTTTCGAAAGGCACCGCGAGCGTCACGTAGAGCACTGCAAAGAGCAGCCCAATTGCGTTCGGACCGACTCGCGAAAAGAACGTTACGACGCGCGGGCCGACGCGACCCGCGACGATGGCGCGTTTGTTGATGCGGCTGCGCGCCTGCCAGCGTCCGTCGGGTGCGATGATTCCGCTGATCCCCGTCGCGGCCGCCCGCACGACGTACGCACCGCTCTCGACCGCACGCAGCTGTGCGATTTGCGCGTGCATGTAGGGTCCGGATGTCGTTCCAAACCAAGCGTCGTCGGTGCTGACGACAAGCAGCTGCGCGCCTCTTCGCAGTTGTGCGTGGGCGAGGTCTGCGAACGCGGACTCCCAACAGATCAGCGGCGCGATCGTCAGCGCGCTCGTTGAATAGACGCCGTCGACGGTACCGGCCGACAGGCCGCCGTTGAGCGCTCCTACGTAGGGAAGCCACGAAAGAAACGATCGTCCCGGAAACCATTCCGCGAACGGCACAAGTTGGCGCTTTTGATAAACGGAATAGCCGCCCTCCGGTGAAAAGACGTAGAGGGCGTTGTAAAGGCCGTCGAAGCCTCCGGCGAGGCTGCCGACCACGATCGTCGCGTGCACTTGGCGCGAGAGATTCGAAAAGCGATTCGAGAGCATTGGGTTCGCGTCGAGCACCGTGGTGATAACGGTCTCCGGCCAGACGATCAGACGCGGCTTCGCCTTACCGGCCACGCGCGTCATCGAAGTGTACCTGCGCACGGCTAACGAGAGTGAATTCCACTTGAATGACTGAGCGATGTTGCCTTGAATGGCGGCAACCGGAATCGTTGGCGGCGCAAGACGACGCGCTGGCCAAGCGCTCCACGCGGCAAAGCCCAGCAGCGCGACGAGGCTCGCCACGATGATGAAGCGTCGCCAGTTTCGTCGATGCAACGCATCCGCAGCGTAGGCACCGATCGTGCAGAGCACGAGGGTAACGCCGTACGTGCCCGCGTATGCGGCAAAGACGCGCAATGGAGTATCGGCCTGCGTGTAGCCGAGCTGATCGAACGGTGCGGCGAGGATCCCGATCGAGCGAAGCCATTCGCAGACCGTGAACGCGACCGCCGCACCCAGCGGCGCAACGTTTGCTTGCATTTTTTGATATGCAATCGCTGCGAGTGCGCCCGCCAGCGCGAAGAACGGCGCTTCGATCACCGCCGGACCGAAAGCGATAAATGGTCCGAAGACTCCGATGTAATGTCCGACCGTGTGACCGACCCATGCGAAGTCCAGCGCGAAAAAAATTAATCCGGCAAACCAACCGAGAAGCGCGGCCCTTTTCCAGGAGGCACCTTGCCAAACCCAGAACAATGCAGCAGTGCCAAACGGCACGAGCCATGCCGCACCGATTTTGGGGAATGCCGCCGCCAACGCGACGGCCGCAAGGACGGCGACGCCCGCGTCGCGCGTGGCATCCGAGGAGACCATGATTCGAAGATTGAGCTTTGGTTTTGTAATCGTATTAGTAACGGCGTTCATCGTTGCGGCGTGCGGTCGTCAGGTCACGCCAAATCCTGCGGGTCTCGGAGCCGGCGGCGCGCCCCCGGGTTTTATGGCGGTCATCTTTGACGTCCAGGCTGCCTTCAACTTCCAGCAGTACCAGTACATGGTCGTCTTGAACACCAGCGGCAACGGAGTGACGCCGTCGACCGATACGTTGCAGACCAACTGGAACGGCTACAACTTCGCAATGGTTGCGCTCGGAAACGGCGCGACTACCTTCGCCGAACCGGTCGCGTTCCTGCGAAACAGCAATCCGCACATTACACCGGCCTGGGTGCGTTTGGGGTCGACGCCGCAAACGTTCAGCTACAATCTCAACAACAATGGGACCATGACCGAGTTCTCGATCCTCGCCCGGACGGGGGTCTTCAGCACCGCTGCGCCGTCGCCGAGCGCCAGCCCTTCGAACGTGTGGACCTTCAACGCGTTCACCACCCAGGCAAGCAGTCAAGGCCAATGGACTTTTTACGATTCGATGGGCGCGGGCGGCCCGGTCGATCCGCAGTTCGTCTCGCCGAAGCTCTGCATGACGGAGCCGTTTGACAACACGTATTTCGCGCTAGACTCCTCAGTATCCGATCCGGCGGCCGAGATCGTCACGGTACAGATAGCGAACAATCCGGCACACCCGGCTCCCTGTCCATGAGCGCGATGCGCGAAGCGCCGCTCGAGTGCGCGCACGACATATGCAACTGCTCGGTGACGGGGCCGGTCGAAGGCGGCGACGTTTACTGCAGCCCCTACTGTCGAGGCGCTGACGAATCGAGCATCGAGTCCGAAACCTGCGCCTGCGGCCACCCGGAGTGTGACACGCCGTAGCGTAACCTGCGCGGGCTTCGGCGCAAACGCGCGGACTCGAAGACGCCCGTCGCTCACATCCTGTCCTCTCCTGCTCGTCCACTTTTTCGGGTCAGCAAGCTTTGAAGCAGCCATCCATGGCTGGCCCGAAAAAGCTGGACACTTCTCGTCCCGCGCGCTCGCGCCTCGCCGACGCCGACCGCTACGGCAATTTTTTAGTGAGAGTTCTACGGTCGAGGCGAGGCGATTTACTAGCCGCGCAGCGAGGCCTCCGACTTTTCCGCAAAAGACAGGACGTCGTATTCCTTTGGTGTTGCGGAAAAGCGGAGGAGTAGGAGCGAACACGGATGTGAGCGACGAACGTCCGAGTCGCGCGGCTAGTAAACGCCGATACAAGATCTAGAAGTTGAACGTCGTCGGGATCACCGGCTGGGGTTGGCCGATGTTGAAGACGGCGGTTTGCGATGGGAAGGCGAGCAGATTGATACCCACGTTCACGGCTTGTTGCGACTCGTTATAGAGCACGAGTAGCTGGTAGCAGTTTCCGATCGTGCGGGTGTAATAGATGATCTTGTCGGAGAAGAACTCCCCAAGCCCCAGCGACGGACGCCAGTTGATGTTGGTGACGAACTGCAGCGATGCGTCGCGGCCGAACGGCGTTGATAGCTGAAGGTTCGTCGTTTCGAAGCCCTGCCCGGGTCCGGGAATGAAGGATCCGCTGAGTAGGACGACCGATCGCGGCGACGGGCGCGCGCTGAGCTGATAGCTGAGCGGCTGCGCGACCCCGTCGAAGTTGGTCGCCCAGCCGACTGAAAAAGCGTAGACGTCGTCATTGAAGAGACGAATCATATCCTGCGCGTTTTTGGTGTTCTCCGTCGGCTGCTGATCGAGGTACTGAAACGGCACCAGCGCGGGACCGTTATAGTTCGCTTCGTTGTAGGTCAACGTATTGACGACGTGTTGGCTGATCGGCGTGGTGAGACTCAGATCTTGCTCGATCGCGGCCTTGAGATCGCCCGTGCCATAGGCATACTGGTCGACCGTTACGGTACCTTGGAAGTCGCTGCCGAGCACCTTGGCTTCGAGCGGTCCGGCAACGAGGTTAGCGTCGACTCTCCAAGTGGCGAGACTCTGCGGCTGTCCCTCGCCGGCGGGATTACTGTATTCGCCGGCGGTCAGGTCGGCCGCCAGCGGAATGAAGAAGTGCTGGAAAAAGTCGGTCGGCCGCACCTCAAACTCCGGGATCTTGTTGATACCTGTCGCTTCCAGCGCATAGGTCTTATCCCACTCCATCTGATAGTCGGCACCCGAGGTCGTGTACTGCAAGAGATAATCGAACTCAGACTGATTGCTGAACGAAGTTATGCCGGGGAAGGACGCGCTGCTGTCGCTGATGTCGTAGGTCGTCGTCTGCTGTAAATTCTCATTGAATTGGCGGGTGTCGGTGAAGGTGAAGCTATCGCTGCTCGATTGGCCGCCGACCGAAGTGTGGGTGTAGCTGTAATTCTGCGACGTTTGAGCGGTCTGGTGAACGATCGCCTCGCTGAACGTTTCGTTCGGCGGGATGTTGTAGAGCGGACCGTAGTTTGACTGGTATGCGAACTGAAAGTTGCTGCGCAGATGTTGCGTGATATTCTCTTGCTCTCCAATCGCGGCGTTATACTGCCGTCCGCCTCCGTTATAACCGTTGATCGTGTAAACGTTCACGCTCACGGTTCGGCGGCCGCTCTTCGGGGCGTAGAAGCCCACGTAGCCTAAACCCAATCCCAGCTTCGTAAAATAGTTGACGATGTAATAACCGTAGTAGTATTGATCCTTTCCAAACGGAATTTGGATCTTGATCCAGGCTCCCTCGTACGAGTCGTACCCAACCTCCGGGAACCATCGTTGCCGGACGCGCTGGTTCGTCAGGCTGCGCAGCGGAATGACGATGAGCGGAAGGTAGAAGACGGCGGCTGCTCCGAGCCAAAGCACGGCTTTGTGGATGACGATCTTATCCCCCGGATAGACTTCCATGTCTTTTCCGGTGATGTGATATCCGCCGCGTGGATTCTCGCAGGTCGTGATGTAGGGATCGAGCCCGTGGGCGGTGCCGTCCGGATCGGTGTGCAGGTCGTCCGCGGAGAAATGAACCAGACCGCGCTCGAGGCCTTCGTCGCTCGCGCCCTTGCCGTTGGTAAGCTTCGCCGTCTGCTGGACCGTATCGAAGACAATCACGTCGGCGGTCAGCACAGAGTTGTGTTCGTGGTTGACGAGAAATGGATGTCCCGTGATCGTGATCGTCCGCACACCGTCGAAGTGGGCGTGTTCTCCAACAATCTCTTCGTCGCCGTAGTAAATGTGGACGTTCCCGATCGCGTCGCTCGGCTGTCCCTGCGC
>JBAVSO010000183.1:0-1973 GCA_049695635.1 Candidatus Cybelea sp.
GAGCAGACCGTGGCGAACATCGCCGCGCATCCCGGTCTCTTCCTTGCCATCTTCTTCTGCTACTTGATCAACTTCATCGGCGACGTCATCGTAGCGTGGGCGCTTTACTTCTTGCTGCGCCCGGTCAACCAGGCAGTCTCGCTGCTTGCGGCCCTGTTCCGGCTGATCTTTACCGCTGTCGCGCTGGCCGCCGCGTTCAACGTGTTGACGGTTTATCGCATGGTGACGACGCCGGAATACCTCTCGCTCTTCGGCCCAGGTCCGCTACACGCTCAGATCGCGCTCTTGCTGCACTCGTTTCGATACGAGTGGTCGATGAGTCTGGTCGTCTTTGCGCTCCACCTATTGCTCGTGGGCGGCTTGATCTATCGGTCGGGATACCTTCCCAAGTGGCTGGGCGTAATTTTGGTCATCAACGGACTGGGCTGGATCATCGATCCGCTGCAGCCGTACCTCTTCCCCAACGTCAACCTCGACTTCATCTTCGTAACGTTCTTCGGAGAACTGATCTTCATGCTTTGGCTGCTGATCATGGGTTGGAGAATCAAAGACCCGGCCTAACAACCCGCAGGCCGGAAGCGGGACGCTGCGGAAGCGTTCGCTATGTCAACACGTTACGTAGCGGCTTTCTCGCTTTTCGCGCTCGCCGGTTGCGCGTCCGGCTCGCAATCGTCGTTACCATACATGCAAGGCACTGCAGCCCTAAGCTCGCTCGAAGGCAGCGGAGCCGGAAAGATTACGCACGTCGTGTACGTCGTACAGGAGAATCGTAGCTTCGATAATCTCTTCCAAGGCTATCCGGGTGCAGATACGGTTTCGAGCGGGATGAACTCGAGCGGTCAGACGATTAAGCTTGCGCCCTCGTCGCTCAAGAACGTATATATTATCGATCACTCGGCGTACGCGATGTTCGCGGCCTGCAACGGAACCGGGAGCCTGCCCGGGACGAATTGCCGGATGAACGGCTTTAATAACGAAGGCGCCTACGGCGGCCCGCAAAACCCGGAGTACGTCTACGTGCCGCATAGCGAGTCGAAGCCTTACTTCGACATGGCGCACGAGTGGGTCGTCGCCGATCGAATGTTTCAGTCGCAGCTCGACGAGAGTTTCGTTGCGCATCAGTACGTCATCGCGGCGCAGGCGCAGTCGAGCGTGGACTTACCCTATGGGTACTGGGGCTGCGAGAGAGGCTCGGGCGATTTCGTCCCGACGATCACCCAACAGCGCACCGGCGGCCCGGCGCAACAAGCATGCTTCGATTACACGACGCTTGGTGACGAACTCGACAAGGCGAACTTATCCTGGCGCTTCTACGCGGTGCGATACGGCAACGACGCCGGCGGTAACGGCGGAACGTGGTCCGCCTATCAGGCGGTCAGGCACATCTTCTACGGACGCGACTGGAAGAGAAACGTCGTCTCCCCGAATTGGAGATTCATCACCGACGTGCACAAAGGCTACCTCGCAAACTTCACGTGGATTACCCCTGAGTGTCCGGAGTCGGATCATCTCGAGTGCGGCGGCGGATACGGCCCTTCTTGGGTCTCGGCAATCGTGAATACAGTCGGCCAGAGCAAGTTCTGGGACTCGACGGCGATCTTCGTGCAGTGGGATGATTGGGGTGGTTTTTACGAGCACGTCGCGCCGCCGTTTAAAGATTACGACGGCAACGGCTTTCGCGTTCCGCTGCTCGTGATCTCGCCGTATGCGAAGAAGAACTACGTTTCGCACGTGCCGTACGAAACGGCGAGCGTCTTGCGCTTCGCCGAGGACCTCTACGGCCTTTCAACGCTCTCTGCCGCCGACAAGCGCGCCGCCTCGCCCGCCGCCGATGCCTTTGACTTCTCGCAGCAGCCGCGCCCGTTCGTGAAGATCAAGGCACCCTACCCGGCAAAGTTCTTCATCCGTCACCGCTTCGGAAGCAGCAGCTATTTCGCGCCCGATTATGAGTGAGACGCCGCGCCCTATGGATG
>JBAVSO010000184.1:0-6278 GCA_049695635.1 Candidatus Cybelea sp.
GCACCAATCTAACGGGCGGGCTCTCGGGCCCAAGAAAATGGCGGTGTCACCGAGCACTGGTGGGAACGTTCGCTCCCACCACCGGAGAACCGGCCGGATGAACATATCAGAAAATGTTAGAAAGGAACCAGACGCTGCCTTTTGATGGGCTGACGCCGTGTACTGGCGGGTAAACAACGGCCTCGCGAATCGCGAAACCGTTGTTCTAGTGTCCTACCGTTACGCCAACCGATTAATGCCTCGCCAAACCGGGTTACATGCCAGAGAACGTCTCCTGCAAATTTTTTTTCGCAATAGCCTGTACCTGCGCCGTCCCATCCCCTACGGAACTCTCATACTGGTAGGTACCCTCCGGGCCTCCCTCTCCTGAAAACGAATGGAACGCTATCGACCCGGTAACTTGGGTCGATCCCGAACTTATCGTGAAATCCTCGACAAAACTGTGGCCAACGTTCAATCCGGAGATCCACTGCCCCCAGGCCGTAAAGGTTCCCGGATAAGGACCTGCTGCCGTGCCGGGGACGATTGTGCGAAATTTGCAGTCTGTGGGGGAGTTGGCGTGATGGTTACACCTGATATGGATCTTTCCGCCGCTGAACATTTCGAGCCGCTTTGCGTTAGGTTCTACGCGCTCCGAATCGACACGAGGCGAAGCGTGCTGATCTAGGGCGCGTGAGATACCCAGCGGCGCCTGCCCAACGGGATTTAGGGACTGCGTCGATGCGCTGCAGCCCCCGAGGATAGCGACCGCAGCGGAAAGCCATAAAGCGTTGCGGATCGCTTGTGAGATATTTTTCATACAAATGCTCCTTTGCAAGCACACAAAGTGGATCTTTAGAACTGCGTCACTTGTAGGGCGGCGGAATGCATTTGCCGGCCGTGACGCTGCACGTGGCTATGCCCAACGGCGCGGTGCCCGCCTCGAATGGTGAGCCCGCCAGCTGCGTCAACGCACCGTTGCGGGCGATCGCATAAGCGAAAACGTTGCCGGAGCTATAGTTGGTCACATACACAAACTTACTCGTGGAATCGACTGCCGCTTCTTGGGGAGCGCTACCCGCCGCAAACGGCGAACGCGGCACGTTCTTTAACGAGCCGCCCGACCCAAGGCTGTAGCCGGAAACATTATTCGAACCGGCGTTGGCCACATACACGAACTTGCCGGTAGGAGCTACGACTAGGCCAAAGGGTTGGGTGCCTGCTTCGTACGGCGAGCTCTTAAGTCTCTTCAATGCGCCATTTGTCGCGATGGAATAGGCAGAAACAGTGCCGGATCCCGTCGCCACATACACGTACCTGCCCGCGGGATCAACCGTGCTACCAGCAGGATACAAGCTCGTCGTCCTAAACGGAGAGCCCTTTACACGCGTCAGCGCCCCGCTGCGCGGGTTGATGGTATAAGCGGAAACGTCGGCGGAGCCATTGTTCGCCACGTAGGCAAACTTGCTATTCGGGTCTACGGCAACGCTAATAGGCTCAACCCCCGTCTTAAACGGCGATCCGGTCACCTGCGTAAGCGCGCCACTGCTCGCGTTAATGGCGTAAACCGAAACGTCGTTGGCGCCGTCGTCGGTCACATACGCGAACTTGCCTTTCGGTTCGACGGCCACACCAATAGGGTCGGTGCCCGTTTCAAATGGCGATCCGGCCACCGGCGTAAGCACACCACTACTCGCGTTGATGGTATAAGCGGAAACCGTGTTGGAACCGGCATCGGTCACATAGGCAAAGTTGCCCTTCGGGTCGATCGCCACGTTATATGGCTTGGTGCCCGCGGCAAAGGGCGATCCCGTCACCGGCGTAAGTGCGCCGTTGGCGGCGATGGCATAAGCCGAAACGTTACCGGAGCCATAGTTGGTCACGTACACGAACTCAACGAGGCTCCCAGGAATACCGCCGGCATGGCTCGCGACCAACTGAACCGGCCCCCCAAAGTCTGGCGATGCGTTGGAACATCCCGCGACCAAAGCGGCGAGAGTAACGATCGTTGTACGACACGTAGTCACTAATGATGAGCGCATGTTACCGGGGATCCTTTCCTTACGTAGTGTTTTTGCGTTCAGAATGCGCCGATGCCCCTGGGCGCGCCCCAACCAGTCGGGCCGGAGTAGGTTTTATATTGCCGGGTTCCGGCGGTGCAAAGGTAGCTGCCGGCCAGGCTTGGTGGACAAGAATTGTCGGTACCGCTGCTGATGACGTGCAGATCGTTTTTGAGGCGCTTTTTCGTCAGGGTCCAGAAAGTTCTGCCGCCGTCTTGTTTTGTGGCGTTGCCGGCAAGTGCGAACGCGCCGCCGACAATGGGCGCGGCGACGCTCGTGCCGCCAATGCCGAACCAACCGGGTTCGTCGTACGTGTCGTAAATCGCGACGTTCCAGGCCACAGCCGCCACGTCGTTGGCGGTCCGTCCCGAGCAGCCGGGATCGTGCTGCCACGAGGGCTTGGCAATTCGGACGACGCAGCCGCCGCCGGTGTCGGGCCAGACAACTTCACTGTAGGTCGCACGACTTCTTGATAGGACTGTCCCGCCGACCGAGACGACGCTTGGGAGGGCCATGGGTTCCGAGACCGCATAGCCATCGTCACCCGCGGCGGCAACGTAGGTCACACCCGGGGTGTCGAAGTAGCTCGGAAAGTTCGGGTCGCCACAATCGAACGAGCTGCCGCATTGAAAGCTATTGCTCGTGATGCGGGCCCCAAGTTTGACGGCCTCGGTTTCAGCCGTTTCGAGATCGCTTACGTCATTGCTGTTCGCCTCGACCAGATAGATCGCGCAGTTCGGACAGCTGGCCGAAACCATATCAACGTCAGTGTCGATCTCCATGCCCCAGCTAGGGTCGCCTTTGGGATAGTGACGCTGCTCTCCGTCTTGGTTGTACTTAAAGAACTTCGCCGTCGGCAGACCGTAACGAGCGCGGTACTTGGCGAGGTCCTTGCCAACCTTTGGATTGTCGTAGGCATCGACGATCGCGACGATGTGTCCCGATCCCTTACTCGACCAGGGGAGGTTATAAGCCGCCTCTATATCGGCAGCTCCCCATCCATACGGGTTGCCCTGAGGGCTCCCCCTGATGCGAGAACTCCCGTTTAAGATCAGAAGCTCGCACTGCACCTCACCGGGTCGGGATTCGGGGCAGGCCCGATGCGCGAGATTCTGCGCCTGCCACCGCGGGATCGCGTGCGCTTCCGACATGGGTTGACCGATTGTCCCGGGCACGGTGAGGCCACCGGCATTGCAGCCCGCGATTGCGAGTGCGGCAGCGGGCGCAAACAACTTAAAGCTTCGCAGCATAAAGTTCCTTCGCAAGCGCGGCAAGGCGGCTGCCTCGTCGCACCGCAATCATGCCAGCGTATCGAGACCGCCGAAAGTCACAACTACCCGCACAACTTGCACGTGCAGCGTCTGCGGGTGCCCCAAAACCCGGCCCGAACTCTGCAACCATCGTGGAAAACGAGGGCCAAGCTGCGGGCCCGTCGGATTTCGGGACGCTGCTTCGGAGCTTCCGGGTCAACGCGGGACTCTCGCAAGAGGCCCTAGCTGAACGCGCCGGGATGAGCGCGCATGGAGTCAGCGCGCTTGAGTGGGGATATCGCCGCACGCCGCAGCGGGGAACGCTCGCACTCCTGGCCGGCGCGCTGGCGCTGAGCAACGAGCAACGCCGGGAGCTTGAAAACGCCGCTGCGCGTTGGGTGTTGTTGCGTAACGGAGGCCGAGCGTCGGTCACCGTGGGCCTGTGGCCCAACACTCACGGCTCGAATCTGCCGCTCTCGTTAGCCAGCTTCGTCGGGCGCGAACGTGAGCTCAACGACATCGGCGCGCTGGTGCGCGAGCATCGGCTGGTCACGCTCACCGGAAGCGGGGGGATCGGCAAGACCCAGACCGCACTGCAGGTCGCGACCGCGCTTAGCAATGCCGGCGCCGTTTGGTTCGTCGGGCTCGCACCGATAAGCGATCCTTCGCTAGTGCCCGCAGCAATCGCCTCGGCACTGCACGTGCAACAGGTGCCTAATCGTCCGCTGCTCGAGATGCTGCTTGAGTGTCTCAAGAACAAGACGTTGTTGCTGATTCTTGATAACTGCGAGCACGTCGTTACGCAAGCCGCGATGGTGGTGTGCTCGTTGCTGGCGGGCTGCCCGCGCATTCGCATCCTTGCGACAAGCCGCGAACCCCTGCGGGCCGCGGGCGAACAGACCTACCGCCTACCGTCGTTGAGTATCCCATCGCGCGAGGCCGCTGCGCGGGTGAGCGCGACCGATGCCGCAGCGTATGGAGCGATCGAGCTCTTTTGCGATCGCGCTCGTGCCGTCGATCATCACTTCGCGCTCAGCGACGACAACGCGCCGGCCGTGGCCGAGATCTGCCGGCGCTTGGACGGCATTCCGCTGGCAATCGAGCTGGCCGCTGCCCGAGTGAACTCGCTATCGATTACAGCGCTCGCGGAGAAGCTTGAAGATCGCTTTAGAGTTCTCACCGGTGGCGAACGCACGGCCCTGCCTCGACAGCAGACCATGCGCGGAACAATCGATTGGAGCTACGACTTACTCTCTGCGCCGGAGCAGCGCGTCTTCGAGCGTCTCTCGATCTTCGCCGGCGGCTGCACGCTAACCAGCGCGGAAGCGGTCTGCGCGGGCGAGGAAGTTGCTAGAGCCGATGTCGTTAACCTCATCTCATCTCTGGTAGACAAGTCGCTGATCGTCGCCGATTTTGACGGGATTGCGCCGCGCTACGGGCTCTTCGAGTCGTTTCGGCAGTACGCGCGCGAAAAGCTTGCCAGCTGCGGTGAGCAAGAGATTGTGGCGCACCGCCATGCGGTCGTGTGCCTCGAACTCGGCGAGCAGCTTGAGTGCGCCTACGACACCGAGCCCGACGAAGTCTGGCGCGCGCTTGCCGACGAGGAGCTTGACAACTGGCGCGCGGCGTTGCGTTGGGCGCTCAGCGACCGCGGCGATGTTGTTTTGGGGCAACGACTTGTTGGCGAGCTCAACGTGTTATGGCGCCGCGCTCCCCTCGAAGGACGGCATTGGGTCGAGTCAGCGCTCAAGCTCGTCGACCCGCAGACGCCAATGAAAGTGCTTGGAAGGCTTAGCTATGCTGAGGCGTTCGTCGCCCACCAGCTTTGCGAATACAAGGAGGAACTCGCAGCCAGCGAGAGGGCGATCGCGCGCTACCGCGTCGCCTGCGACTCGGTCGGAATCGCTCGCGCGCAAAGTCTTGCGGGGCATGCGCTCACATACCTTGACCGACTCGATGAGGCGAAGAAGCTGTTAGAACAGGCCCTCGTAGCCGCTCGCACAGCGGACAATCGCCAACTCGTTGCTTACATACTGCGGTGCCTGGCCGATGTGAACAGCGCCGGCGGTGACATTGTCGCGGCTCATCGCTGCGTTGAGGAAGCACTGTGGGTTCTTGAGGCGATGGGTGCCAGGCTCGCCGTCGCACGGGCGAAGAATGATCTGAGTCAGTACGAACTATGCGCGGGAAATGCTGAACTCGCGCTTATGTATGGGACGGAGGCGCTCGCCACTTTTCAGACGTCTAACGATATGGGCCTAGTTGCCGAATCTCTTGCCAACATATCGGGATGTCTTGTCTTGTTGGCTCGGTACGACGAGGCCGAAGAGCGCGCGCTCGAAGCGCTCGACCTCGCGCGGAGGCACCAGCGGGATGTTCACGCCTGCTGGGCCCTACAGCGCCTTGGAGCGATCGCAGCACTGCGGCCGCAAGCCGCCATAGATCGCGCACCTAGGGCATACGCACAAGCCACGCGGATCCTGGGCTTCGTCGATGCTCACCTCGCAGCATTGGGATCGGCGCGAAGCTACGCTGAGGAACAGGAGTACGATCGGGTTCGCGCCAGGTTGCGTGATGTGCTGGGCGCCGATGAGGTCGCGGAGCTCATGACCGAGGGCGCGGTGATGACCCTCGAGCGGGCGGTGGACAACGCATTGGAAATATAGTTCGCGCACGGGTGCGGGAGAAAGCCCGTCGTGCCTCTCGCTGAAATCGCCCTTCGGAATGATGTTTAATCATCGCGTTCTCATCCACGCTTCCGCTCGGGTAGGCACCGTGAGGTTCTGGACTTCCGTAAGGGTACCTCACCGTCTATCAGGAGCGAGACGCCGCGGCGGCGGCTGCCTTCGAGCGGCGTGGCCCAGTTATAAATGAAAGCCGATGAGACAAGAATGTGACGTGTGTCATGCTAACTGCATGAGAGATGAGGGTAGGTCCCTCGGAATCGGCCGATGGGGGCAGATTCCAAACCACCTCAAGCTGCTGGGGT
>JBAVSO010000185.1:0-12644 GCA_049695635.1 Candidatus Cybelea sp.
GTGGACGGTAGCGGTCACTTCGAAACCGCTGTGACGCAGCGCCGCCGCCATCGGTTCACCCATCGCACCCAAGCCGACGAAGCCGACGCGCGCAATCACGAGCGGCCCTTTGGAGGTACGCTCAGGATAACCTTCGCGAGGCGGCGAAGGCGCCGTGATTATGACCGCAACCGCCACGCCCGCTATTTCGCGCCCGACGTTCGAAGCGATGAATCTTTCGATCGGTAAGCGCACCCGTCTGCACCGTTTGATGTACGAGCACGGCCCCGCAAACGGGACGCTGATGATGCTCCCGATCGATCAAGGACTCGAACACGGGCCGATCGATTTCTTCGATAATCCTGCGTCGGTCGATACCGATTGGATCTACCGGCTGGCGGTCGAAGGAAACTTTTCCGGCATCGCGCTCCACATCGGACTCGCGGAAAAATATCAAAAGCAGTATGCCGGGCGCGTCCCGCTTTTGCTTAAAGTCAACGGGAAAACGAACATTCCATCCGATGACGAGGCGTTCAGCCCGCTAACGTCGTCGGTCGAAGACGCAATTCGATTGGGCGCCGACGCGGTAGGCTACACGCTCTATGTCGGAAGCCCAGCACAAGAGCTCGATATCGCGCAGTGCAACGAGGTGCGTCGAGAGTGCGATCGTTACGGCATGCCGTTGGTCGTATGGGCCTACCCGCGCGGTTCGGCCGTCAAAGCCAAGGGTGGCATCGAGTCACTCTACGCGGTCGACTATGCGGCACGCGTAGCGTGCGAGCTGGGGGCCGACGTCATCAAGCTCAACGAGCCCGTTTGGAAGCCCGACGATGCCGCGAAGTTGCCCAAGCCGTACGACACGCTCCAGTTCGACGATCTAGAAGGTCTACGCAAGGTCGTTAAATCGGCCGGACGGAGTCTCGTCCTCGTCTCCGGTGGAAGCAAAATGGGTGACGAGGCGACCGTTCACAAAGCACACGTCGCGATGGCTGCGGGTTGCGTTGGGCTGATCTTCGGACGGAACATGTGGCAGCGCAAGTGGGACCAGGCGCTTTCGATGGCCTCGCGGATACACGACGTTCTAGCGGACTACGGTCAGCAGCAATAGGGTTGTTGGGCCGAAATCTGTCCTGATTCAGCGCCGACCCCTGCGCGCCGGGACTTAGCGATTTTCGAGCAACACACGGAGGTGTTCTTCCAAACTTCGTTTTCGAGAAAATCGCGTAGGAGCGACCGAAAGACACGACGTCCGTAGGGAGCGATCCCGAAGCGTAGGTCAGGCCCGAATACTAGTGGGCACCTGCGGCGCAGCCAGCGCACTGCCAGCCGACGGCACCGCCGTGATTTTGCGCGACCATTTGCTCGCGCGTCCCGCGGCGGCCGCAGACAGCGCAGGCATAGGTCTGACCGGCGGAGACCGGGACGACTGCGACTTCGTGGCGCTTGGCGATATAGAAAATGGCGTAGATCGCAACTCCGATCACCCATGGCGCCCACGCAAAGAAGCTGGCAAAAGCGTGCGGGGAGATCTCGGCGATCACTTCTTAAAGTATTCCGCGTTAATCTCGGTGTAGCTCTGCCACTTCTCGGGAAGGTCGGAGTCGGCAAAAATCGCCTCTACCGGACAAGCCGATACGCAAGCACCGCAGTCGATGCAGACTTCCGGATCGATATAAAGCATCTCGTCTTCATCCTTGCCGTGAATGCAATCGACCGGACAGACGTCCACGCAGGACTTGTCCTTGGTGCCGATGCACGGCTCAGTGATAACGTAGGCCATAGTTTTTTCAGCTTCCCTCGACGGGTCGCGGCGCCCTTCAGAGCGCCGGCTTGCCTCGGATCACGCGTGCGAGTCGGAGCAATACGATCGCGCCGATCGAGGCACAGACGATGCCGGGAAGGTTGATTGCCGAGCGGGTGCCTCCAAACTCGACGTAGAGCCAGCCGCCGATAAGGGCGCCGAGAATGCCGACCGCGAGATCGGCGACGACGCCGCCACGCGCGTCGCCCGGCACGATCCAGCGGGCGACAAAACCCAAGATAGCGCCGCAGACGATCCAAGCAAGAATCACCATTGCATGCCGCGTCTTTCTCGCCGGTGAACAGGGACGCAACGCCCCCGTGGTGGACGTTAGCCGTATTATGAAGCGCACTTTCCTTTGCCTGCTCGTAACATGCGCCGCCGCAATCGCCTGCGCCGCGGCCTCGCAGGCGGCGCCTACCGAGATCACCGCATCGGGAACGGGCAGCGTCTCGCTGCCGCCGGATACCGCAACGGTGAACGCTACAGTCGACACGAACGCCGCGAACGCCAACGACGCAATATCGAAAAACAACGCGATTTACGACCGCATCGTCGCAAGCCTCGCTAAATTGGGCGTTGCCCGCGGTGACATCTCGCTGGCCTATTACAACGTCAGCTACAATCCGCCGCCGCGAAACCAGGCCGCGAACTCGCCGGACGAACGCTACGGTTATACGGTCTCGCGAAATTTCTCCGTTAAAGTACGCGAGATCGCTTCGGCCGGACGCGTCAGCGACGCGAGCATCGGCGCCGGCGCAACGGCCATCAACGGCGTCAGCTTTGGGTTATCGAAGCCGAACGTGGCACGCGACCAGGCAACGGTCAAGGCCGTGGCCGAGGCGCAGGCCAACGCGCAGGCCTTGGCTGCTGCGGCCACCCTGCATATTGTCTCGATTAAGAGCATCGAGCTGCTCGCCGGCGTCTCCGGACCCGGTCCCGTCCCGTTGATGCGGGCTGCCGCCGCGGCGCCGACGGAGTTCGATCAATCGAACGTCAACGTCACGGTCACGGTGAGCGTGGTCTTTCTTGCGGAGCCTTAGTGCCGCGGCGAAACCCGCGGCGTCCATCGTAAGTAGACGAGGCTGATGAACCGTACCTGCGAAGCATGCGGCACCCAGCCCGCGACGATCACCTATGCCGGGCGGCATTTCTGTACCGCCTGCGCAAAGCGGCGAACCGCAGCGAGCGCGTTGCCGTTTCTCGGCGCCGCTCTTGCCGCCGCCGGCATCATCGCCGGCGGCGCGCTGCTCGCCGAGAAAATGCAGGGAGAGAGCCGCCCTTCGCCGCTCGACGAGCTAGGCAAGCGTTTTCGCGGCGGAACACCAACGCTGGCTGCCTACTCACGCGATTTAACCGAGCTCGCGCGCGAAGGAAAACTCGATCCCGTCATCGGGCGTGACCGCGAAATCGATCGGATCATTTCGATTCTCGCGCGCCGCAGTAAGAACAACCCATGCCTCGTCGGCGAACCGGGCGTCGGAAAGACCGCGATTGTGGAAGGCCTCGCGCAGCGAATCGCAGGCGGTGACGCGCCTCGCTCGCTGCAAGGCAAACGGGTGCTGGCCCTATCGCTCGGTCCACTGGTGGCAGGAACGAAGTACCGCGGCGAATTCGAAGGCCGCGTGAAACGAATCCTGGACGAAGTCAAGCGAAGCGCGCGCGACGTCGTGCTCTTCATCGACGAGTTGCACACGCTCGTCGGCGCCGGCTCCGCCGAAGGTGCGCCTCTCGACTTGAGCGCAATGATCAAGCCCGAATTAGCCCGCGGCGATTTGCAGTGCATCGGCGCGACGACCTTCGACGAATATCGCAAGTACGTCGAGTCGGATGCCGCGCTGGAGCGGCGATTCCAGCCGGTTATGGTCGAGGAGCCCAGCATTGACGAGACGATCGAGATCCTTCGCGGCCTGCGCGAGCGGTACGCGCGCCATCATCGCGTGAGCATCGACGAAGCGGCGATCGAAGCGGCGGCCCAGCTCTCGGCTCGCTTTATCGCGGACCGCTTCTTGCCGGACAAGGCGATCGATCTCATTGACGAAGCCGCGGCGTCGGTCGCGCTTACCAATAAGGGGAACGTCGAGTACCCAAGCGTCACGAGTGCCGACGTCGCGGCGGTCGTCACCCGCTGGACGGGGATCCCGCAATCGTCGCTGACGGAATCCCAAGCCGGGCTATTGCTCGATCTCGAAAAGGTTCTTGCAAAGCGGGTCGTCGGTCAGGAGCGCGCAATTGCGGCCGTCTCCGAAGCGATTCGCCGTGCCCGGACCGGCTTGCACGATCCGCGCAAACCGCTGGGCACCTTTCTCTTCCGCGGGCCGAGTGGCGTCGGAAAGACGGAGCTCGCAAAGACGCTAGCCGAAGCGCTCTTCGGGAGCGAGGCTGCGCTGGTGCGCGTCGACCTTTCGGAGTTCACCGAACCGCATACCATTTCGCGCCTGCTCGGTGCGCCCCCGGGATATGCCGGCCACGACGAACCCGGCCAACTTACCGAACCGGTGCGCCGCCGCCCGTATTGCGTCGTGCTCTTCGACGAAGTAGAGAAGGCGCATCCCGACGTCGCATCGATTCTGTTGCAGATTCTCGACGATGGACGCCTGACCGACTCGAAAGGCCGCACTATAGATTTTCGTCACGCGCTCATCATCTTGACGACGAACCTGCAAGACGACGAGCTTGGCGTTGCATTTCGATTGGAGCTGCTCGACCGGATCGACGAGATCGTTGCGTTCCGCGAACTGGGCCTCGAGCAAATAGAAGCGATCGTTACCATTCACGTGGACGCGCTTGTCCAGCGTTTGGGTGCGCGCAACGTTTCTCTCAAGCTTTCCGAGGAAGCTAAGCTCTATTTGGCGCGCATCTCAATGGCCTCCGGAAGCGGCGCGCGGTACGTGCAGCGGACCGTCTCGCACTACGTCTCGACGCCGCTCTCGACCGCGCTTTTGCGCGGCGAACTGCGCGACGGATGCGCGGCCGACGTTACGCTCGAGGGCGACGCCCTGCGCGTTCGCGCCGCGTGAGCGAGTTAGAGCAACAGCGTTAGGGTAATAAGGTTGCGCCGCCGTTGGTGGCCGGCGAAAGCGCCAGCGCGAGCGGAGCCGTAACCCCGTTGGAAATCGTCGTCCACGAGCCGGGTGCGTAGGGCGCCGCGTATACCGTCACCGTATTGTTTCCGTAGTTCGCGACGTAGAGATTTCCGGCGGCGTCGATTGCCAACGCAACCGGTTGGCTCTGCCCCCCGACGATCGTAGCCGGCGAGCCTGTGTAGGGCGCCGCGTACTCGGTAACCGTATTCGCGCCTTGGTTCGGAACGAAAAGATTTGTCGAGAGCACGGCGATCGAACCTTGCTCGTTAACGCCGCTGGTTATTGTAGCGACCGGCGCGCTCGAGTTCGAGAACGGAGGAGAGTATTCCACCACCGAGTTCGGCGTGGAGTTGAGATTTGCGACGAAAAGGTTGCCGCGGTTATCGAGTGCCAGCGAATTCGGCGTGCTGAGCCCGCGTGAGATCGTCGTCGGCACGCCGGCGTAGGGTGGCGCATAGGCGGTAACGGTGCTGTTTGCCGAATTGACGATGAATAGATCGCCGCTCGAATCGAGCGCGAGGCTCACCGGATCGTCAACGTTCGACGAAATCGTTGCCGCGGGCGCACCGCCGTAGGGCGGTGAGTAGAGCGTGACGGTGTTGCTGCCGCTGCCGTTGGCCACGAACAAGTTGCCTCGCGCGTCGACGGCAAGAGCCTGCGGATGATTGATGCCGTTGGCTATCGCGATCGGCCCCTGATTGTATGGCGGAACGTATTCGGTGATGCTGCCGGGCTGATTGGCGACGAACAAGTCACCTGCGACGTCGAAGATGATCGCCTGCGGGCTCGTCACGCCGCCCTGGATCGTCGCCAGCGGAGCACTCTGGCCGTTTGCGTAGAGCGTGACGCTGTTCGCCCCGGAGTTCGCGACGGCGAGGATCTGGCGAACGTCTACGTGCACCGTCCCGCTGCAGATTGCCCCGGACGTCGCGCAGGGATTGCCGGCCCCGGCGTAATTTGCGGTCGCGCGAAGAATCGCCGATCCGCCGTTCGTCGCGCCTGCGGGGGTCACGTAAAAGAGATTCGCGGAGGTCGACGCCTGCGAGACGGCAATCGGGAGCGAGCCTCCGGCCTGACTGATCCCAAAGGTCGCGCCACCGCTGCCAACCATCACGTTCTGATTTGCGTCGAGCATCTCGACCATCAGCAGGTGCTTACCGGCGCCGTAAAGATCGATCCCGCCTTGCGCGTTGGCGACGCTCATTGACGACGCCGGAACGACGGCGACGGAAGAGGGCGTGCCGCCCAACGTAAGATTGAGCACGTTGTTGACGGTCGAGCCGACCGTAAAGGCGATTGCGGAGCCGCCGATCGTGCCGGTGTAGGTTCCTAGCGGAAGCGAAAGCGAGAGCTGACACGTTGAACCACCCGGTGAGGGCGTGCACCCGCTCGAGGTCGGGCCGACCGAAACCGTCTGGCTGATGGTCGTGGGGCCGCTGACGTTGATGGCGAGCGCCTGCGAACCGGCGACGGGCGGCGGCGTTGTGACGGGAGCCGCCGTCGGGGTCGCAGCGTTCGTACCGACTCCGGGCACCCCGACGGTGGGCGGGGGCTGCACGTTAGCGACTCTTGAGATCGAGCTCGTTTGAGCGCCGGCGGGAACGTAGATCCGGACAACCGTATTGCCGACTCCGGCAACGCCGCCGGCGTTGCCGCTGCCCGGGAGCATCATCCCGTTGCCCTGGCCACCGCCACCCGCGCATCCAGCCGCGAGCACAGCGGCGATGAACGCAACGGACGCGCGGGCGACCAGGACCGGCCCTTTGACGCGCACGGTTCGAGCTCTAACGAAGCACGGCTTCGACGTTGGCCCGCATCGCCGCGGGCGAGAGTTCACCGACCACGATTTTACGCACGATTCCGCCGCGGTCGATGAAGACGTGAACCGGCAGCCCGTTGACCGCGTACTGGTTGCGCAGCGCACTCGTGTCGATCACGACAGGATAGCTGAGGCGGTGTTCGCTGTGAAATGCGGCCGCCTTACGCGCGCTCTCCAAGACGTCGACGCCGACGACCCGCAAACCCCGAGCCGCATAGTCGCGAGCCAGCGAATCGATTGCGGGCGCTTCAGCGTTGCACGGCGGGCACCAGCTCGCAAAAAAGTTAAGGTAGACGGCGTTGCCGTGCAGCGAAGCAAGCGATAGGCTTGGACCTGGAATGCTCGGTTCCGACCAGCTCGGCGCCGCTTGTCCGACACGCGCCCTGTCCGACGACGAGGCGTTCGAGTCGCCGCCGTTCCCGTGCCCGCACGCCGTTAAGCCCGTGGCGGCGATCACGAGCCAGGCGATTCTGCTATCCATATGCCGGATAGCCGATCGCTTGAAGGTCAAGCTGCATCTGACGCACGAGTTCGCCCACTTCGGCAAAATGCCGCTGTTCCCGCACGTAGCGTAGATCGCGCAGCGCAAGTTCGCGCCCGTAGATGCTCTCCTGGAAATCCCGCAGCCAAGCTTCGACGGTGCGCGCCCCCCCGCCGAACTGCGGATTCGTTCCAATCGAGACGAGTGCCGCATAGTCCCGCCCGTCGTAACGAGCCACGGCTGAGTAGACCCCGTCCTGGGGAAGCAGCTTCCGCGGTACGGCGACGTTCGCGGTTGGGAAACCTAGCGCGTGGCCGCGACCGGCGCCGATCTCGACCGAGCCCCGAATTTCATAGCCGCTTCCACCGAGCAAACGATCGGCTTGAGCGAGCTCGCCCTCCCGAAGAAGCGCGCGTATTCGGGTGCTGGAAATGCGCTCGCCGGAGTCACCAACCGGCTCTACTGAAACGAAACCGACCTCCCGCCTAGCGAGAAAATCGCGCATCAGCGTGACGTCGCCGGCGCGTTTGTGCCCGAATCGAAAAGTCGTGCCGACGACGACGCCGCGTACGCCGAGGCGATCGACCAGAATCTCGAGGAACGCTTCGGGGGAGAGCGTCGCGACCGCTTCGTCAAACGTTATGAAGAAGCACTCGTCGAAGCCGGCGCGGGCAAAGAGCGCGAGCCGCTCTTCCGGCGTGCAGATCAGCGAAGGTTCGGTCCCAGGTCTCAAGTGAGACGCGGGATGGTTCGCAAACGTCAGCAAGCCGGATCGCCAGCCGGGCTTTCGCATCCGCAAGGCTTGGCGAGCGATCTCGCGGTGTCCGCGATGAAATCCATCGAAGAATCCGATCGCGAGCACTAATGGCCGGACGCTTTCGCGCGCGAGCGTATGATTGATCTTCACGCGCTATACGAAGACTTTGCGCGGCGCGAGCAGCGCTCCCAGCGCCTCGCCGACGCCGACGAGCGTACGCGACTCGTCACGCACGAAAACGTGTTTTCCGGTCGCCCCTTCCGGCAGCGGAACGACGCGCCCGGCACGGAAATCGGCCGATTCGCGAAGATCGAGCACGATCGTCGGAAACGGGATGATATGCTCGGGTGCGATCAGCGCTCGTTCCGGCTCGCTCGCAACTTCATCGAGCGTGCGCGCTTCGTACAGCACGAATGGTCCGGAACCTTCGCGCAGCAACGCTCCCATGTGAGCCGGGATCCCGATTGCGCTTCCGAGATCGTGACAGAGCGTGCGTATGTAGGTTCCCTCGCTGCAAGCGATCCGCATGCGCGCCACTGCTCGATCCGAGTTTGTTTCCAGGCCGATCAACCGCAGCCCGTAAATCGTTTTGGTACGGCGCTTGCGCTCGACGCTCTTCCCTGCGCGCGCGAGTTCGTAGAGCCGCTTCCCCTGATGATGCGCGGCCGAGAACATCGGCGGCGTTTGCTCGATCCGCCCGACGAATGCGGGCAGCGCCGCTTCTAAGCGTGCCGCCCAATCTTTTGGGACGGGCCCTGAGTCGACCGTTTCACCGTGAGCGTCCTGTGTCGTCGTCGAACGGCCGAGGACCAGCGTACAAGCGTAACTCTTGCGTTGGTCTACGAGCAGTGGAATCAGTCGCGTTGCCTTCCCGATTGCGACCGGCAACACGCCAGCGGCTTGCGGATCGAGGGTTCCCATGTGGCCGGCCGAGAGACGCCGGTCGCCGGCGCGCAGCGCGTAGATGCGGCGCACGCGCGCGACGGCGCGTGCCGAGCTCGGACCCGCCGATTTAAAGAGGTTAACGAACCCGATCACGCTCCGCTCAGAAGTAACTTCTCTTTACAAGCCTTCGGCAACTAAGGCCGCCTCGACCGACGAAAACGCCTCGCGCACCGATCCGTGAAACGTCAGGCCGGAGGCGCGGAAGTGTCCCCCCCCGCCGAGACGCTGCGCCGTCGCCTGAACGTTGAGCTTACCGCTCGAACGTAAGCTGACCCGAATCTCGCCGTCGATCGCTTTGAAGAGTGCCGCGACCTCAACCCCATCCTGCCCGAGCAGCGTGTTTACCGCGTCTTCGGTATCTTCGCCGTCGGCGCCGGTCTGCGCAAGCATCGCGTCGTCAACGTACGAGTAGCAGTAGCGTCCGTCGTGTTCGAATCGCATTGATTCGATGATGCGGCCTAACAACTTCGTCGCCGCAACGCGCTTGCGCAAGAAGATCTCCTTGGTGATTTCTTCTTTATCGGCGCCCAGGCGCATCAACTCCGCGCCCAGCTCGAGCGTCCCCGGTGTCGTGTTCGAGTGCATGAAGCCACCCGTGTCGGTCATCACGGCGGCGAGAATGCAGGTTGCGATTTGACGATCGATCGTTACGTCGAGTTCGCGCAAGAGGTGCATCACGACGCTGCCGGTAGAACACTCGTTTTCGAGAACGAAGTTCAGCTTTCCGAAGAGCGAGTTACCGAGGTGATGGTCGATATCGAGCATGTTCTCGCGCTCGACGGGCGGCAGATATTCGCCGGCGCGCCGCCAGTCGCTCATGTCGCAGAAGACGTAGAGCGTATCCGGCGGCAGGTCGGACGGCAAATCGCGCGCGACCAGCTCGCTCTCGGGCAGAAACCGGAGATTGCGCGGCACATCGTCTTGCTGAAAATACGCGACCCGCTTGCCAAGACGTTTGAGTGCCAATCCCAGCGCCAGCCCGGAGCCGAGCGTATCGCCGTCCGGCTTGACGTGGCTCACCATCACGAAGGCGCTGCGCCGGCGCAACTCGGCTGCGACCTCTTCGGCGCAAGCGCGGCGCGGCGTGCTCTCGATCATTCGGTTACCTCAGACGACCGTAGCGCCGCCTCACGCAGCGTCTTCGCCAGCGCGATCGCACGCTCGGCCGATCGATCTTCAACGAAGATCAGCTCGGGTGTGTGACGGAGGTCGATCTTGCGCCCGAGCTCGCCGCGAAGAAAGCGTCCCGCGTGCTTGAGCGCGTCGAGCGATTGCCGGGCTTGATGCCGATCGCCGATCACCGAAACGAAGACCTTGCAGTGGCGCAGATCGTCGGTGACTTCGGCCCGCGTCACGGTCACGAAGGCGAGCCGCGGATCTTGCAGCTCTTGTGAGACGAGCGTACCGAGTATGCGCTGGATCTCATGATCGATCTTCGCGATCCGTTGCGGCTTCACGCGCGCACCAACTCCGGCGCAACGCGCTCGAGCGCGTAGGCCTCGATCACGTCGCCTTCCTTCAGATCTTGGAAGCGCGCGATCTGAATGCCGCACTCGAATCCCTCGGCGACCTCGCGCACGTCGTCTTTGAAACGGCGCAGGCCTTCGATCTCACCGTCGAAGACGACCGCGCTGTCACGCACCACTCGCGCCTTTGCATTGCGCGTGATCTTGCCGCTGGTCACGTAACAACCGACGATCGTGCCGACGCGGCTGACCTTGAAGACCTGGCGAACCTCGGCACGGCCCAGCACGACCTCGCGCTCGACCGGCGAGAGCATACCGCGCATCGCCTTTTTGAGATCGTCCTCGATCTCGTAGATCACTTGATAGAAGCGCAGGTCGACGCCTTCGTTTTCGGCCAGCCGGCGAGCCGTCTCGTCGGGGCGGATGTTGAAGCCGATCAACACGGCATTCGACGCGCTCGCGAGGTTGACGTCGTTGGGTGAAATCGCTCCGACGCCGCCGTGTATGACGCGAATCTCCACGTCGTCGGTCGATAGCGACTCCATACGAGCGCGCAATGCTTCGAGCGAACCCTGTCCGTCGGCCTTGATGATGAGGTTCAGCACTTTCCCACCCTCGGCCGGCATGGACATGAACGTCTCGAGCGAGACGCGTTGCGTTCCGGTCGCGGCCATGCGCACGTCGCGGCGTCGTGTTGCGCGTTTCTCTGCCGTCTCGCGCGCGACTCGCTCGTCGCTGACGACGCTCAGCGTGTCACCCGCCGACGGAACGTCGGAAAGGCCCATGACCTCGACGGGGATCGAGGGTCCGGCCTTTTTGACTTGTTTGCCCTTGTCGTCGATTAGAGCGCGCACCTTGCCGAACGTCCCCCCGGCCACGACGATGTCGCCGACGCGCAGGGTACCGTTTTGCACGAGCACCGTTGCAACCGCACCGCGCCCGCGGTGAAGGGCCGACTCGATGACGACTCCGCTCGCGCGGCGATTCTTGTTCGCGCGCAGCTCACGGATGTCTGCCTCGAGCAGCACGGTATCGAGAAGTCCGTCTATGCCCTCGCCCGTTTTCGCGGAGACCGGAACCATTTCGATGCTGCCGCCCCAGTCGACGGGCTGCAGGCCTTGCTCGACGAGCTGCTGCTTGACGCGATCGGCCTGCGCCTCGGGACGATCGATCTTGTTGATTGCGACCACGATCGGAACGTTCGCGGCCTTGACGTGCGCGATCGCCTCTTTGGTCTGCGGCATGACGCCGTCGTCGGCGGCGACCACGAGTATCGCCACGTCGGTGACTTTCGCGCCGCGCGCACGCATCGCCGTAAATGCTTCGTGCCCCGGCGTATCGACAAAGGTGATCTTGCGATCGTTGCGCTCGACGGTATACGCACCGATTTTTTGCGTGATTCCTCCAGCCTCGCCTGCCGCGACGTTCGCTTGACGGATCTTGTCGAGGAGTGAGGTTTTGCCGTGGTCCACGTGCCCGAGCACGGTGACGACCGGCGGACGCGGCGTTAGCATCTCCGGCTTGTCTTCTTCTTGCTCGACCGTGACTTCTTCGCCGGCTTCCTTGACGACGGCATTAAAGCCGAAGCGTTTAGCGATCTGGATCGCGACGTCGTTCGAAATATTCTGATTGATCGTCGCCATCGTACCGATCTTGATCAGCTCCGTAATCACGTCTTTGACCGGCACGATCATTGACGTCGCGAGTTCCTGCACCGTCAGCAGATCGGGTATCTCGATCGTTTCAAGAGTGCGCGCCGGGACTGTCGCAGTGGTATCCGCCTTCTTCTTGCGCTGACGCTCTTTCTCGAGCAGCAGCTCCTTCTCGCGATCTTTTTTGGCGGTCGCCTTTTCCTCGTGCGATCGCGTTCGGTCTCCGGGCCGCCCCCCGGCGGAAGGTGACGGCATCTCCGTCCCGGTCGGGCCGGGCCGGCCGGGTGCCTGACGCAGCCCGGGCGTCATCGGACGGAAGGGCCCGTTCCCGGTTGGCCGTCTCGCCGGCGAAACTAGGCCGGGCGCCACGGCGCGCGTTGCCGCGGCACCTTTGCCCCCCTGGCCGGGCATGGCCTCACCGGGCTTGGGCGCTACGCCGGGACGGCCGGGCAGACCACTGCGTGGACCGGGGGAAGCCGACGCCGCGCTCGTCGCAGGAGGCGGCAGCGAGCGCCGAACGACCGAAGGCTGACCGGTCGGTACCGGCCGGAGTTGAGGAATCGACTCTGGGACCGGTTTAGGACTCGGTTCCGGCCGGCGCGCAGGTGCGACGTCCGGGGCCGGCGGTGCCTCCGGCGTCCGCGTCGCCGCTTGGACC
>JBAVSO010000186.1:0-10463 GCA_049695635.1 Candidatus Cybelea sp.
CTCGATAGGATTCAGACGTGCGGCCCGTAGGGCAGGATAGATTCCGAATAGCATGCCGACGGCGATCGAAAACCCTAACGCGATGCACACGATCAGGAGGTACGGGATGAGAATCTCGCCGAGTTGCTTGCTCAAGAGATTCGCAGCTCCAAGCGTGCCCGCCAGGCCGATCCCCATTCCGGTCACGCCGCCCAAGAGCGAGAGGACGATCGATTCCATAATGAACTGAGTGGCGATGTTGCCGCGATTGGCTCCGACCGCTTTGCGAATCCCAATCTCGCGGGTGCGTTCGGTGACCGAGACCAGCATGATGTTCATGATGCCGATGCCGGCAACCAACAGCGCGACGCCCCCGATGGCCGACAACCCGATGCCGACGACGCGCAGGACGCTCTCGAACGCCTGCAGCTGGTCGGCGGTATTCTGAGCGACGTATTTCGCCCGAGCGCCGTGGACGTGCTTGAGCTCGGTTATCGCCGCTTTTCCAACCGCATCGGCAGTCAGCGGATCGGACGGGTAGATGAGTAGGAAGTCGAGCGGCCCTGGAGCCAGATCGTTGTGATACGTTGTATAGGGCAGGATCACACTCGAGCTGCCGGCGAGGCTGTTCATGAACGAGCCCTTGATGTCGGCATAGACGCCGACAACTTCGCAACGGCCTCCGTTGATACGCAGATAGTTACCAAGCGCGGTGTGGTTGCCAAAGAACTCCCTGGCAACATCTGCGGTGATCACGCAAACGCGTGCCGAGCCGGCCAGATCCGAAGCGCTGATCTTACGGCCCTCGCTCATGAGCAGCGCATCGGTATGGTAGCTGCCATCGGGGCTGACGGAGATGTAGTCTCGGATCGACCCAAAGGAAACGGGCAATGTGCGATCCCAGGCGGGCTGGACCGATGCGGCCGAATTCGCCAGAGCCCCGGCGACCGCCGCCAGATCACGATACTCTATCGCTGCGAGGCTTGGATCGTCTTGAGATGGGTCCGGAAAGACGACGATCGGCCATTGCCCGAACGACGCGAAGGTGGCACTGATGCCGCTCGTTGCTGCTTTGCTGATGCCAAAGACGGCGACGATCGAGGCGCTGCCGATGATCATGCCGAGCATCGTCAGCATCGAGCGAAGGCGATGACGCCAAAGCGCCGCAACGGCTTCCTCTACGTACGCTAGAAGGTAGGTCACGCGCCCGAGGGAGATGGGGAAGGAGACGCGAGCGGTTTGACGCGCCCGCCGTCGGTCAATCCTACAACCGTTTGTGCGACGATGACCTCGCCGGGGCGCAGGCCGGACCGCACCCAGGTGGTCGTGTCGCTCACTTTGCCGACGCCGATCGAACGCTTGCGAGCGATCCCGTTTTCGACGACGTAGACGTACGATCTCGATCCGATCTTCGAGACGGCATCGTTTGGCACGACGATCGCGTTTCGGACGTAGGTCGTCAGAATGTCTACGTCGGCGGTCATGCCGTCCTTGAGGAAGCTCGGCGAAGAGTCGAGCGCGATCGTCGTGAGCACTTGCTTCGCCGTGCTCGATGCGTCGGTCGATTTGGTCGCAACCGGAGCAATATGCGCCACGCGGCCGACGATGGTCTTGCCCGGAAAGTCCTGCCCGCTGACGTTGGCGCGCTGGCCCATCCGCACGTTGATGATGTCCTGCTCGTCGACTTCGGCTCGAACGATGTATCCTTCGCCGCCGGCCATCGTAAAGAGCGATTGACCGGCCGTAACGGCATCGCCGGGCTGCAACGAGCGCAGCGCATCATTCTGTTGCGCAGCAACCGTCTGAATTTCGCCGCCGAACGGAGCGGTAATCCGCGTAAAGGCAACCTGCTGCTGGTTTTGCTCGTTGAGGATCTGGGCTTTCTTGGCCGCCGCGATTGCGTATTGGACGCTGTCGCCGGTGTAGCTCGTTACCGCCCCGAGCTTGAGCTGCTGCTCCGCCTGCTGATAGGCGATCTGCGCCTGTTCGAGTTTGGCCTTGTCCTGATCGATCTGCTGTCGCGGGATCGCCTTGTTGGCGAAGAGGGTTACGTCCGCATCGTAGGTCTGCTGCGCGAGCTCCAGACTCGACTTTGCAGTGTTGGCTTGCGCCTGATAACCGACCCGCGCATTACGTTCCTGCACGCGTGCCGTAGCGATGTTCGCCGAGGCAGAGACGGCATCGGCGCGGGAGCCTGCGGCCGTATACTCGAGCGTAGGATCGTAGATCGTCGCGAGCAGCTGTCCAGCCGCCACGACGTCGCCGGCCTTGACGTAAATTTGACCGATGTTGCCCGTAAGCAAGGTTGGAATCGTGGCCGTCCTCGGGCGCATGACGACGCCGTTCTCCGGCAGCTTAACGGCGAATGTCGTGCGTGCAATCCGTTCTGTTGGGACGGCCATCGCGCTAGCGTTGTGGCGCGATGCCACGACTGCGACGACAACGACGATCACCAGCGCCGCGAAGAGAATGACGAGATTCCGCACTCGTTTCATCGCATCACCTCAAGTCGGCGACGGCGCTTTGCGCGCTGTACGTTCCCAGCGACACGCGCAGCTTCACGACGGCATCAACATAACTTACGCGTGCCACGACGTAATCGTTCAGTGCGGACTGTGCGGCCTGCTGTGCCTGGAGGACGTCGTAGATCGTCTTCACTCCGGCCTTGTATTGCAACTGTGCGATGCGGGCCGATTCCGTTCCAAAGGCGGCTTCCTGCTTGGCCCACATCAACTGTGAAAGCGCGGTCTGGGCGGCCCGGTAGCTCTGTCGCACATCGAGTTCCGCCTGCAGCCGCGTCTGCTCAAACGTAATGTTCGTCGATGCGAGTTGAGCGTCGTCGTTGACTCGCTCGCTGTGGCGTGCATTGTAGTCCACCAAGGGTAACGAAAAAGTTGAGATTGCCTGGACGGACCAAAAGCCGGGCGAACCGCGGGGCGCGATTCCCAAGCAGTTGGGCGGCAAGTGGCTGGTCAGGCATTCTTGCGTAAGTTCGTCTTGAAGTAATACCGCAGTTGTTGGCGAGAATTGATTGCCAATCGCGGCCGAGATCGCGACCTGTGGGTACAACTCGACGTTCCAACCGCGTCGCGTAAAGAGCGCAGCCAAAACCCCCTCGCTCGCCGCTGCGACGTCGGGGCGCGTGGCGTCGGCGATTGCGACGAGCGAATCGACGCTGCCATGCGGAAGCGCCGGCTGCGGGACGACGGCTGGAGTTGCAAACTGAGTCTGCAGCGGCGCGCCGATTTGCTGCGCGAGCGCTTCGCTCGCGTCTTCGACCGCGGCTCGATCCGCCACCAGCGTCGATTCGCTCTTGGCAGCGGAAGTCAGCGCTTGCAGAACATCGACGCCGGCCGCGACCCCCGCATGAACCTTCACTTTGGCGACGGCGACGAGCGCGTTTTGATAGTCGAGCGTCACCTGGTCGACTCCGACGATCGCTTGCCGCTGTACGATAGCGTAGAACGAGTTGGTAACGTTCGTGGCGATCTGATCCTCGGTGTTGGCCAGCGTCTTTTCAGCCTGTCGCTCTTGAGCGCGCGCCGCCGCCAGCGCCAGAAAGGCGAACCCTCCGGTCGTCAGATCCCAGTTGGTTATACCTACCTGTGCAGTATTCTGGCTAACCACGTTCTCCTGCGACTGACCGATGACCGCGTAGTTGCCCTGAAAGTTGGCGCTCTTGGCCAGCCAGCTTTGGAGCATTCCATTAACCGTGGGGTAAGCAACGCCGCGCTGCAACGCGAGGTTATGCTGCGCCAGCGTAACGGCGGCCTGTTGCGTCGAAACCGTCGAGTTATGCGCTAGGGCATACGTAACGGCATCGGGCAACGTCATCGGAGCCGCTGCGAGTGCCGGGGCGCGGGCCGCTGCGAGCCACAGCACCAGGGCCAAGAGCGAGTGGCGCATCTCGTCGTCAGCCGCCGGAGAACGCGCTGGAGGCGGCCTGGAGTGCGGCGCCGGCGATCAGAATCAACAATGGAAATGCCCAAGAGAGAGCGTTTTTCACGCCTGCGGTGATGCGCATCATCCCGACATTAAGTCCGCACCCCCAAAGCGTGAATATGTGTATTCCAGCCAGAAACGTAGCTAGCTTCCCGGTGGCGTCCGGCGCCAGAAGAGCGAGGCCGGGGATTGCCCGCAAGACATCGGTCGTCGTTGCAAAGTGCTCGGCCCCTAGAACCCGGCAGATAACGCCGAGCATCACCGAGTAGAGTCCCATGGTCGGTACCGCGATGTTCATCGACCCGGCGAATAGCCGTTTGAAATCTGCGCTACCGTGTGCGATTGCGTTAGCCGCGAGCAAGATGATCGCGTTGAGCAACGTCGAGACGAAGAGAACGAGGACCAGGCTGATGAGGCCCAGCGCGGTCTGGTACGCCGGCGGATGGGCAACTCGTTCCAGCATCTGCTTTTTCTGCTCGTCGCTGAAATTTGTATAGAACGGGTTGGTCGCGAACGCATGCGTGAGCGTACCGAGCGACGCGTGCTGGGCAGCCGGCTGCGCTAAGAAATAACCTATAACCATCAGGACCAGCGTGACGATTAGCGCCCAACGCCAGGTCGGAACGACGCGGAGTGCCTCGAACGCGTCCTTCGGCGCAATCAGAATATCGATGGCGGCCTTAAGGCCGCTGCCTTTGGGCGCTTCGGAAGTAGCCAGACTCATCAGTATTTTCTTCAACTTCGCACGTTGGCCGCCCCGTTAGCAGCCCGCAAGCTGAGGGGCGCCGCTGCACCGGTCGCTGAGCTCGTCTACAAGCTGGGCGTGTCGGCCCCGGGTCGCGCGCGATCCGAGGCCGAGCGGACGTAAACCGCTGCGTACCCCTCTTTGCCGGCGATTCGTCATGACCGACTACGTTGGGCGACTCACGCTAAGGCGCGCATGGTGATCGTGCGAGGCACCTTCGTCCGCGGTCATCGGTTTGGAAAGTGGATGCGTTTTGAAGTATTCCAAAGACCGGCGAACGTCTTCGAGTAATGCGTCGGCAGAATCCAAGCTAAAGCCGTGTCGAATCAGCACGCGCATCACGGCCATGTCGGCGATATTCGGGACCATCGTGTATGCTGCGACCTGCCAGCCGCGCGCACGCAGTCGATCGGAGAGGTCGAATAGCGAATATCGCGTGCCTGGGCGCATCGTCCAGGATACCGCCGGGATTCCATTGCGGCTGGCGCCATCGAAGAGCAGTTCGAACGGCTCGAACGCGGCAATCCGACCGGCGACGTATTGCGCGACGTCGTAGCAACTTTGGTGGATGCGCCGATAGCCATCCATTCCTAGGCGCAGCATAAGATAGTACTGGCAGATGACCTGCCCACCGGGCCGAGAAAAATTGAGCGCGAACGTCGGCATGTTTCCGCCGAGGTAGTTTACGTGGAAGATGAGCCCCTCGGGAAGATCGCTCGCTTCGCGCCATATCACCCACCCAACGCCCAGCGGCGCCAATCCAAATTTATGGCCCGAAGCGTTGATCGAACGCACCCGCGGCAAGCGAAAATCCCATTGGATCTCGGGCTCGACGAACGGCGCGATGAATCCGCCGGAAGCGGCGTCAACGTGTATCGGTATATCGAGCCCGGCTGAGCGTTGAAGGGTATCGAGTGCTTCGGCAATTTGCGCCACGGGCTCGTATTGACAGGTGAAGGTGACGCCGAAGGTCGGCACGACGCCGATCGTGTTCTCGTCGACTCGCTTAACGACGTCCTCCGGCGTCATAACCAAGCGGTCGCGCTCCAGCGGAATCTCTCGCAGCTCGACGTCAAAGTAACGAGCAAACTTGTGCCAGCAGACCTGCACGGGTCCGGTCACGATGTTCGGCTTGTCGCTGGATTTACCATCGTTCGCACGACGTTCGCGCCATTTCCACTTGAGGGCGAGGCCGCCGAGCATCGCGGCTTCGCTCGAGCCGGTCGTCGAGCATCCGATCGTCGTTCCCGCTGCCGGCGAGTTCCATAGATGCGCCAGCAAGTGCACGCATCGGCTTTCGATCTCCGCCGTTGCCGGGTACTCATCTTTGTCAACCATGTTCTTGTCGAGGCTGAGATCCATGAGCTTGTGGATCCCGTCGTCGAACCACGTCTGGCAAAACGTTGCGAGGTTCTGCCGGGCGTTGCCGTCGAGCATCATCTCGTCAACGACAAGCTGCAATGCTACGTCCGGGCGTAAGCCTTCGGTAGGCACGCGGTGTTTGGGAATCGTCGCGTCCATAGCCCGCGTCGCGTAGACATCGGTTGCGTAGGAATCGCGTGGGTGAACTCGCCGGTGTAGGGGCATGACTTTTCACGGTCCGATCTAAAGAGTGCGTCGACCGCTTTCGCGACGGCCGCTCCGAGCAACCTTCGGCGCGAGGCAGCGCGATGCATCGTACGCCACCAGTAACCCGCGAGCAGCGAAGCTGGCCGCGGAGCACCTTCGTAATGTGTACCAGGCGCCCGGTGATAAGGGTCTCTCCAAGCAAACGTGTCTGCGCCTTCATTGGGCGCTTCATACTGCTTCAGTAATGCACACAGGAATGCACACAGGGCGCGGGCGGCAATCAAGCGTTTGTCCCGGCTAGCTCGGCTGCGCCGACTTAGGAAAGACCCTTGCTTCGATTGCGATAACGCATTTTAGAATCGCCGCAGCGACCTCTAAGAGCGGCATGTAGATGAAGCTCCAATCTCTTTCGCGATATAACGCCGCGACTGCCAAAACGGTTATTCGTTGTGATGGCGGTAAATCGCTTGGCCGCGCCCGGTCTATATCGGCCGCGTTACAGACGCGCTGTGGAAAATCATTTAAGTTTATTCGCCCAACGATCGCGCGCGCCGTAGGGAAGTTTACGTCTGCCAAAGCCTGCACCATCACCTTGCCCCATCCAAGCGCAAACTCACGCTCACCCTTCGGAAGAGAGTGTACTTGATCCTCAGCAGCTCGCATAGCTTTCTTGACGGTATGTGAGTGAACGATCCAAAAGAGAAGCTGAAGCAGCGCCGGGTTCGGCCCGGCGCCTCTTCGGAATCGCAGTACCGAGTCATAATATCTCAGCACTTGCCGCAGAACGTCGCGCGGCAACGGTACAAGCAGCGAGCCAGAAAGAACGATGTCCGAAAAAGCGCCCCTGGTTTGGAGCGCCTGGAGCCTCCAAACGGTGATGCAAAAGTTTATTTTGTTCCACCATGGATTCGTAGATCTTCCGGATGTTAGCTGCCAATTCGTCTGAATTCTGTCGCCGCCCATGGGGTCTGGAGCATATGACGGAACCGAGAATGCCGCCGAGAGAATATCTAAAAGCTTTAATCGCGCCTCATATCCGTCGACGTCAACGGTAATCGCGGTCACGTTATTGATTCGCTTCAGTTCTGCGCCAGCGGTTGGGTCTTCGGTCTACGACGGCGGCCGCTGTGGAATCTCATACGGAAGCGTCGGAAACGGGCGCCAGACCGCGACGGCGCGCGCCGCAGCATCGAGCGCCGGCGTCCATTTGTAGAGCGCGTACTCGTTGTTCGGATCGCGATTGAGCGTAACGTTGACATAGGTGAACTGATTGGGCTGAATGAGGCGATCTATGTCGACCGAGGGTCGATAGATCGTCGGCATGTATTCGATGTACTGGCTATCGCTCACGGCTTCAATGTAGATCGCGTGATGGCTCGTGCCCTCCGGACCGATCCAGGTCGGATAGTTCAGATAAAACGAGTACGAGCCTACCGCTACGGCGTTGTGGATTGGCGAGTTCGCGAGAATCGCATGCGAGGAACTAAGCGAAGCTGTGATGACGGCTTCGCGCATCGCCTCTTCCTCGGGGGTCTCGGCTGCCGGTGGAGTGTAGTTCGCGGCGGCCGGTCGCTGGGGCGCCAGCGTCACATCGCGCGGATCGCCTGGAATGTCGGCTTCGTCCCAAAAGCAGATCATGCTATCGGCGATCGGACGGCCGGTCTGATCGCGCAGGCTGAATACGACGGTCGAGTTGACGTTCGCATCATTACCGGTTGCCCACGCCGCGTTCTCGGTCGCCCACGTTTGCGCGAGCGCGTCGTATTCGGCGGCCGGCGTCTGCAGCGCTTCCATCAACGCCGCGAACGCGGCGTCGCTTACGTCGGCTGCGTGCAGGATGCCCGTATCGGTATCGAAGTGCGAGTAGCCTTTCAGAATCTTGTGCGGCACTAGACGCGCGAGCACCCGCGGAACGATCGTCGGCGGATCGGCATCCGGTTCCGCGTCGAGGAACGTATAGTTCAAGTTCGCACCGCTGATTCGTACGGTATTATCGCTTCCTGTTTCGCTCGTTGCCCAGAAAAGTTTGACGGCAGCGTCGTTGCCGATAAAATCCCCGCCAAGACTAAAGACGAGCATCTGTGCCGACAGCGGATACGCCGGATCATTCCACGCCGCCATCCACTCGTCGTTCAGCCGCCAAAGGAAATCGCTGCCGTACTCCAAGTCCGTAAGGACTTGTTTGCCAACCGCGAGGACGTGTTTCGACAAAAGCTTCTGGAGGTAGCCGATCGGCGTTTTTCCTATCTCGGCGAGACTCGATCCGTGATTTGCGCCGGCCATCGAAACCAGACGCGCGGGAAGGACGGCCTGCACAGGGGTCGCGGCGGCGGCCCGCCGGTTCATAATCCAACGGCGCACGATAAGCGCACCCGTCGAGTGACAGACGAATGCCGCGCTCGACGTGCTGAAGCGGGTCGCCTCCAGATCGGCGACGCGCATTTCGAACGCAAGCGCCAGATCGTCGATTGTGACAAAATCGTCGAGCGAATCGAATGCGGAAAGCACGATCGTATCATAGCCGGCTTGATTCAGGAGCTCGGGGAGATGCTGATAAGCGGCGAGCGAGGTTTCACTGTATCCGTGAACGAGAACGATGGAAGGCATCACCGGCCTCCTTTCCTCTGAGCGTCGCGAATGACGTCGGCGGCTTTTTCGGCAATGATGTAAACGGCGCTCGCGATGAAGAACCCGGGAATTTGCGTAAAGGCCGAGGCATCGACGACACGCAAACCCTCGACACCGTGGACCCGAAAATCGCTCGACAGCACGCCGCCGTGATTCGCATCGCCGATCGCGCACGTGCACGAAGCGTGATGGCCCCATGCGTGCGTGCGAATGAATTCGGCGAGTTGCTCGTCGCTCGCCACCTCGGGCCCGGGGACTTCTTCGACGATCGCGCTCCGTTCGCGCAGCGGCGCGCTCAAAGCTCGGACGTATTTCACGCCTTCGACCATGGCCTTTAGGTCCTCATCGCCGCCTTGCGCGAAATAGTTGAAGTCGATCTCCGGTGGGTCGCGCGGGTCGCTCGTCCGAAGCCGAACCGTCCCAGCCCGGTTTCGCGTGTGCGCCTTCAAAACGAGCCACGTCATGGAGTCATGCGTACGCGTCAGGTTGCGCGAAAAACCCGGATAATAGCCACTGAACTCGCTTAGCAGCAGCATGCAGAAGAGATCCGGCGGCCCTTGCGCAACCGACGACCTCTTCGCCAGCGAAAGCGCGGCGCCGTTACTCGTGTAAACGCCGCTCGAATCGGCCGCGTTCCATTGTGCGAACTGCGCATCGCCAGGTGCGAAGGTCGCGCCGGCGAAGAACGGCCACGGTTGCGCCATTCGGTGCACGACGCCGATCTCGTAGCGGTCTTGCAGATTGCTGCCGACGCCCGGCAAGTCCACGCGGACGTCAATCCCACGTTCGCGAAGATGTTCGGACGGTCCGATGCCGGAGAGCATCAAGAGCTGCGGTGAGTTGAACGCGCCACCAGCGACGATCACCTCGCGCTCGGCCTTCACGGTGTGTGTGACGCCTCTGTCGCCATCAGTTTTGCCCGCGCGGTAGAGGCCCTTCCCATCCAGGTACTCCACGCCGGTCGCGCGATTCTCGTCGTTGAAGAGCACGCGCGTCGCCAGCGCGTCGAGCCGAATATGCAGGCGGTCACGGACGCGCTCCTGCACCGCGAGCAGCCGCTCGCGCGTTCCGTTGCGCCGATGTCGCCTCGTCGTTAGGGGTGTCGAGCGCAGGCCGGTCGAGTTTTGCTCGACGAGCCGCCAATCGTTGGCGTCTAGGCCGGCCTCTGCGAGCCATTCGAGGCTCTCGATTCTCTTGGGATCGATCGAGACCTCGAGCGCGATCTCTTCCCAGAGCGATCCGGCGACTTCGCAGAACGTTCGCGCCGAAATGCAGGGCAACTCGACGTTGAGCCAACCGTTGAATCCGTGGCGCGATGGATTGAAGCCAAAGAGGCTCGCGATGCGCTCGCCCGGGCGGTACGCGCATCGCTCCAATCGTTCGAAATAACGCCGCATCCGCGCGGGGCGCCACGAGTCGTCGCGCGTCAGTTCCGCGATACGTTGCCAGTCCTCGTTGTGCGGATAGATGAAGATCATCGCGTTGTGCGCGGTACACCCACCGAGCGTGCCGGCGCGGGGATAGAGGACGCGCGCTAAGTCGGCACCGCGATAGTGGCGCACGTAAAAGTCCCATTTGATCGCGTCGTTTTCACACGCTA
>JBAVSO010000187.1:0-2076 GCA_049695635.1 Candidatus Cybelea sp.
CAGCCCGGTCGTGCACGGCTTGCTGCGAACGCTTTCCCCCAAGGGCGGTTTCGCGACGGAGGAAATCGCGAAAGAGGTCGTGGCACTGGTAAACGCCAGGCGACTCTTCGTAGATAAATGCGGTTCGCTCGCGAAGGCGTTCGACGATCGTAAAGGCGCGGTCGAATCCCGCCCGCTCGAGCACGCTTACGTCAATGACCGGCAGCACAACCGCGACCTCAAGCAGCCCGCGCTCGTCGGCATCGAGTGCGGCGTAGACTTGCTCGGCGAGCAGCCGATAAATCATCTCGCGCGTAATTGCCGAGACGTTCCGCAGCTCCGACGACCGGGTCGACGTGCGCAACGCAAACGTCATCGCCGCCGGCCATCCTTCGGTCAGCGCAAGTAACTCGGTAAGCTCCTCATCGCGGATCTCCAGCCCCAGCCCGCGAGCCCACTCGCGGGCCTCCGCCAGAGTGAAACGCAGGTCTTTTTCGTCGATGGCTAAGTCGGCATCGCGATAGGCAAGCCAGGTCCCAACGGGAAGGCCGGTCGTCGAACGCGACGCGAGAATCCACCGGATTTTTCCCTTGGTGCGCTCGATCAGCGACGTCAGAAACCGTGCGACTTCCGGATCGTCATCGGCAACATGGAGGTCGTCGATGGCGATGACCCCGGCGAACGACTCAAGGTGCGCGTGCAGCCAACTGGCGAGCTCGGCGGCACGCTTTGGCGAACCCGTGCTTCGCTCGTACGCACCGGCCAACGACGTTATCGCATGCGGCGCGTTCTCGCCCAGCGACTCCGTAAAGCCTCGCAAAAACCCGAGCAGCGTCGCATGTTCGGCACGCAATGCGAACCGAACGTTTGGTTCTCGTATCGAGGCCAGATATTGCCGAAGCGCGACGGACTTCCCGTAACCAGCCGGAGCGATTAAAAGGATGATCGGACAGGTCTCTGAGGCCGTCAATCGTTCACCTAGGCGCGGTCGCTCGATCGGCGCGGCAGTACTGCCGTCGCTCCGTTCCTCGCGCTGCAACAGATCGACCATTACGGCAGAACTTGAAAGACGGTGCCGTTTGGATTGAAGGAGCCGCCGTTCTCCGTGGTTCCATAAAGCAGACCCTCGAAAAAGACGAGCGGCGCGAACGGGTGGACGCCGTCGGGCAGCTTCCCAAAACTGTGCAGCACAGCCTCGGATCCCGCGCGGTTCACCTCGTACACGGTTCCGTTACCATGGGCTCCGCCCCCGCGGGTCGTGCCGTACAGTATACCTTTCACAGCGGTCGGAGGTGCTGCTGGAAAAGCTCCGTCGCCCTTGGAGTGGCCAAGAAAACTGTGAACGATGCGAAACGTGCCGTTCGCGGTGGTCGAAAAAAGAGTGCCTTTTATATCTGGACCGCCGGCGGAGGTCGCGCCGTAAAGTAATCCGTTAAATGCGACCAAACCGAGGGGATACTGGCCATCCACCCCATTGAAGCTGTGAACGACCACCTCCGTGCCCGACGGAGTCAGTTTGAAGATCGAGCCGAGGTCGTCCTTACCGCCCATCTCGGTAACGCCGAAGAGGGCGCCGTCGAACTCCACCAGGTTTCCGAGTGGCTCTGCCCCATCGTACGGGGCTCCGGTAAAAGCATGCAGAGTGCGAAATTTGCCCGAGCTGTCCAACGAAAAAAGCGTTCCGTCGCGGCCCGCACCTCCCGTCGAGGCGGTGCCGTAAAACCGCTTGCTCGTCCAAAGCAGGTCGCCCTTTGGATTCGATCCATCGGACCGGCCTGTAAAAGCGTACACGACCTGCTCTTTGCCCATCGCATTCACTTAAAAACGACTCCGCAATGACCGGAACAACTACTGCTGCCGCCGGAATACGTGGTACCGAAAAGAACGCCGTTGGCTTCCGATAGGTTCGAGCCGGGAAACTCGCCATCCGGAGGCCCGGCAAATCGGTAGAGCACCCGCTCCTTGCCGGTAGCCGTTATCATATAGACGGTGCCGCACGCGTTGCACGGCGAACCGTCGTATCCGCCCAGCGAGGTAGTTCCGTAGAGCAAGCCTTTGAAACCCGTGAGACCCGCGCTCGGCTCCTCACCGTCGGGT
>JBAVSO010000188.1:0-17922 GCA_049695635.1 Candidatus Cybelea sp.
TTGGTGCCCAGAAAGGGACTCGAACCCCCACGGTGTTGCCACCACTGGTACCTGAAACCAGCGCGTCTACCAATTCCGCCATCTGGGCGCGGAGCAGCACGATTCGGGGCGGCAGGCATCGACCCTCTCCACGAAACCCGCCGCGCCGGGCCGCGGTTTGGAGAGTGACTCAATGGCTTTACCCCTCCTCTCAATAGAAAACTCGACTCCGCTCGACCCGTACTCCGCAGCCGTTACGGCGGCGGCCGAACGCGTCAGCCCGGCGGTCGTCAGCATCGAGGTGCGCAGCGGCCGGAACGGCGGAAATGGAAGCGGTTTCGTTTTTACACCCGACGGCTTCGTCGTCACGAACAGCCACGTCGTCCACGACGCGCGGCGCATCGGCGTTGCGCTGCTCGACGGGCGTGAGCTGCCGGCCGACGTAATCGGCGACGATCCACACTCGGATCTGGCGGTCTTGAGGGTCGATGCCCCCGACGTCGCCTGCGCATCGCTCGGTGACTCGGGGACGCTTCGGCCGGGCCAGCTCGTTATCGCGGTCGGAAATCCGTATGGGCTCGCCTACACGGTTACCGCGGGCGTCGTGAGCGCGCTCGGTCGGTCGCTGCGCTCGCAATCGGGTCACTTGATGGATAACATCATCCAAACCGACGCGGCGCTCAATCCGGGCAATTCGGGTGGACCGCTCGTCACTGCCGACGGCGACGTAATCGGCGTAAATACGGCAGTGTTGCCCGGCCAAGGGCTCTGCTTTGCGATCGCGATCAACACCGCCAAGCGAATCGCCGGGCTTCTGATGCGCGACGGCCGCGTTCGGCGCGGTTATCTCGGCATCGGAGCACAGGAGATCGTGCTCGCGCCGGCAGCTGCCCGCCGTCTCGGTCTCGAGGATCGGCGCGCGATCGTGATCGAGTCGGTGGAAGCCGGCAGCCCGGCCGATACGGCGCGCTTGCAAGCCGGCGACGTTCTGCTCGCATTTGAAGGGCAACGCCTCAACGGGATCGACGCGCTGCACGCGTTGCTGACCAGCATCGATCTCAGCCGCTCCTACAAGCTCGACGTCGTACGCAAGAGCGAACGCTTCTCACGCATCGTTCTACCCGTAGAGTCGTCGCGCTAGAGGCCCTAGAATAACGTCAGCGAGCATGATTCGCAGGCTCCTGCCGATTCTCGGCATCACGTTCATCGACATCGTCGGCTTCAGCATGCTGATTCCGATGTTGCCGTATTTCGTGACGCATTTCGGCGTTTCGCCGTTCGTCGTCGGCCTGCTAATGGCCACGTTCTCGCTCTGCCAGTTCGTCTCCGCGCCGATTTGGGGAAGCCTCTCCGACCGCCTTGGCCGCAAAATGGTGCTGATCATCAGCCAGATCGGTGCGACGATCGGTTGGGTAATGCTGGGGCTCGCGCCGAATATCGCCGTCTGGCTGGCGATAGCTCCGATCACCGTCGTTTTCTTGGCGCGCGTCGTCGAGGGCGTCTCCGGTGGAAACATCAGCATCACGCAAGCCTACGTCGCGGATCTGGTGGAGCCGCGAATGCGCTCCCGCGCCTTTGGACTGATCAGCGCCATGTTCGCAGCCGGCATGGTCTTCGGCCCGCTCGGGGGCGGACTGCTCTACGCGCGTTACGGTTTTGCGGTTCCGTTTTTGGTCGCCGCAGCGTTGCAGTTCCTTACGCTTGTCGTCACCATCGTCATGCTGCCGGAATCCCACGCAAGCCCGCAAGAGGAAGAGCGCTTTTCCATTCGCGCGATTCTGGCGAGTTTCAAGAAACCTTACCTGAGCCGGCTTCTCTGGCAGAAGCTCGCGATCGCGCTGGCTCTTTACGGATGGTTTGCAGTCTTCTCGCTCTACTTTCAGCGACAGCTCGGCTTTTCGCTATCGCAGACGGACTATTTCTTTTCGTTCTTCGCGATTTTCAACGTCATTATGAATGCGTTCGTCGTCGGGCGCGTCTCGGCGCGGCTAGGCGACCGCTGGATGTCGAACCTCGGTCTCGCTTCACTGATCGTCGGGTTTGCCTCGCTGCCGTTCGTGCGCGACGTCGGCTTGCTGGCCGGGACGATGCTGCTCTTCTCGTTTGGGATTGCACTGGCGAACACCGGGATCACGGCGCTCATTAGCAACGCCGCCTCGGACCGCGACCAAGGCATGGTGCTCGGCACGAGCTCCTCGCTCGACTCGCTGTCGGGTATTCTCGCGCCGCCGATTTCGACGAAGCTACTCGCGACGTTCGGCCCCGGTTTTGCCGGCGTCGAGTCGTTGACGATGGCGAGCGTCGCGCTGCTTATGGGTCTTTACAATGCGCGCGGTGAGGCTTCCTCGGCGCGGAGCGACGACGGCGCGCTCGCTTTAGAGGTCGAAGCCGCTAATATCGTCGACTAACTTAGGAGTGGGCGATGAGAAACGCCCACGTCCTAAGTTTGCGCTGCGATATTTTTATAGACGGGGATTGTTAATTCGGTACAGAACGTGGCGGAGGAGCGGATTGGCGGGTTCGAGTTTTGGATGATCGAAGTCGTCGGCAGGATCGTGGGTCATGCCCAAGCGTTGCATCACGCGTTGCGAGCGAAGGTTCGTCGCCGTAGTGAATGCGACGACTTCATTCCAATTCAGCTCGGTGAAAGCAAAGTCCAGAGCGGCCTTGGCGCCTTCGGTCGCGTAGCCGCGCCCCCAGTTCTCGAACGAGAAACGCCACCCGATCTCAGTTGCCGGGGTAAACGGGGCCAAAAACGGAACCTTTTGCAGTGCAATGACGCCCGCGAAGGGAGCACCGTTGCGAATCTCGACCGCCCACCAGCCATAGCCATTCTCTTCAAGCGCGCGTCGGATCGCGGCCGCCGACGCCTCGGAGAGCTCGCGCGTGTACGCTCTTCCTAAGAACTCGGTGACGCGCGGATCGGCATTCATCGCGGCCCACGGCTCGACGTCGGCGTCGCGCCATGCGCGCAACACTAATCGAGGCGTCTCGATGGTTGGGACTTCGGGCACGCGCCGCTAGGCTGCGGTTGTCTTGCGGCGCTTACTGGTACCCGCTTTGCCGTTGCTCCCAGCGCGGCGCTTCTTGCTCTCTTCGAGGCTTTGCGCGAGCACGTCCATCAGGTTAACGACCTTCGCTCTCACCGGAACCTTCTTCGCCTTCGGAAGTTCCTTGCCGTTGGCGCGCGCCTCGATCATCGTCAGAAGCTCGTCGTGATAGTTGTTCGTGAACTTCTCCGGCTCAAACTCGTCGACGCTCATCGTGTCGACGAGCATGCGCGCCATCTGCATCTCTTTTTCGGGCAGCTTCTCGCGACTCGGAATCTCGAGCGTATCGGCGGCAACGATCTCGCTGGCCCAGTGCATGAGCTCGAGCACCAGCGCGCCATCGATTGGTTTGACTGCCGCAATGTATTCTTTCGTCCGAATGACCACGCGCGCGACCGCCACGCGGTTGGTATGCTCGAGTGTCTCACGGAGAAGCGCATACGCGTGGCGACCCTGCTTCGTCGGTTCGAGGTAGTACGGCTTATCAAAGTACATCGGGTTGATCTTGTCGAGTTCCACAAACTCCAAGATATCCACCGATTGGGTCGCTTCCGGATTGACCTTCTTGAAATCTTCGTCCGTCAGGACGACGTACTCGCCCTTCTCGAACTCGTAGCCTTTGACGATCTCGTCCCACGGCACCGGCCTGCCGTCAACGCTGCAGATGCGCTCGTACTTGATGCGCCCTTCGTCCTTTGCGTGAAGCATGTTGAAGGAGAGCTCGTCGGTTTTGACCGCCGTGAAGAGCTTGACGGGAATGGTAACGAGCCCAAAGTTGATAGATCCAGACCAGATTGCATGCGCCATAGCCCGACTATTCTACCCAAGGTGCACCCCTACCACAAGCGGCGGGCCTTTCCAATCGCCGCCTCGAGATGCTGCTTCTTCCAGGCCTTTGGGCCCCAGAGGTCGCTTTCACGCGCTAGCCGGCCCGGCGTCGACGCGATCGTATACTTCGCGAACTCGCCGGCCGGCGCCGTGGTCGTCCGCCGTCGCGCGAAGGCCTCGACCTCGCTCCAGTGGAGCGGGGTTGAAACCGGCGCGCCGTCGCGGGCTCGCACCGAGTAGGGCGCGACGATCGTCTTCCCATAGCCTACTTGAACGTAGTCAATATAGACCGCGGCCGGCGGCCGCTTTGCGATCGTGCGCTGGAGCGTTGCCAGCTCGCCAAGCTGCGCGGCGGCTCGACGCGCGACGATCTCAGCGAAAATTTTTGCGGTATCGTACGAATACCCGGATGCAAGCGGCACGATCACGTGCACGCCAAATCCGCCCGTCGTCTTGACCAGAGGTTTTAAGCCGATCTCCTCGAGCAAGCCGCGCACGGAGAGCCCGACGGTTGCCAGCGTCTTCAGCGTGCACTTGTCGCCCGGATCGAGATCGAAGATGACGAAGTCCGGCTCTTCGAGCGCCGGCATGCGCGACGTCCAGACGTGAAGCACGATCGTCGCTAGATTAGCAAAATAGACCAGGCTCGGCGCATCGTTACAGACGGCGAACGTGACGTGGCTGCGCGTGCCGCCCGGCGTGGGGACGGTCACGTGGTCGATCCATTCCGGCGCTCCGCGCGGCATCTGCTTCTCGAAGAATGCTTGCGCGTCAATTCCGTTTGGATAGCGTTGCAGCGTTAGCGGACGCCCTTTGAGATGCGCTACGGCAACCGGCGCGACCCGTTGGTAATACTCGATCAGGTCGCCTTTGGTATAGCCGTCGCGCGGCCACAGAACCTTTTCGAGATTCGAGAGCGAGAGCTTGCGCGAGCCGACCTGCGCCCAGACGCGCCGTTCCGCCGTCACGCGTTCTCCGGAAGCTCGGCGACAACATCCGCGGCAGCTTTGTCCGGACGCAATCCCAAGTATGCAGGCTGACGCAGGTATCCGTCGCGCGTCCACTCCGAGAAGTGAACCTCGACGACCAGTTCCGGCGACGTCCAATGACAGGGCGAGTTTGCGACGACGTCATTGGCGAACGGCGAGGTCTTTCGCTCGATCCGGCGCAGCCGAGCATAAAGCTGCTGCAGAACTTTTCCCGTAAAGCCGGTTCCGACGGAGCCCACGAAGCGCAGCGACTTCGCCTGGAAAACGCCGAGTAACAACGCGCCGAAGCCTTTTCGGCTGCCCTTCGGCTCGGTCCAGCCGCCGACCACGAACTCCTGCTCGTGTCCCGTCTTGATTTTCACCCAGTCGCGGCTGCGCCGTTCCTGATACGTTGAGTCGCGCTTTTTACCGATGATCCCCTCGAGATCGTTCTTCCGCGCGTTCTCGAAGAGCGCCTTACCGCGTCCGACGATATGCTTGGAGTAGAGCACCAGATCGTCGTTGCTTATGAGTCGCTCGAGCAGCGACTTCCGATCCTCGAGCGGCATCTTGCGCAAATCGCGGCCGTCGGCGTAGAGCAGGTCGAATGCAACGTACGTCAACCCGGCGGGCTTTTTCTGCGATTCTTGCAGACGTTGAAACTCCGACCGACCCTTTTTATCGAGGCTGACGATCTCGCCGTCGACGACGATGGGCAAACTCGCAAAGGCGCCGGCCAAGGCCCGCAGGTCCGGAAAGCGCTTCAGCATGTCGAGGCCGTTGCGCGAAACGAGCGAGAAGTCTCTCTCCTCGATCGTGCAGAGCGCGCGATATCCATCCCATTTGATTTCGAAGAGCCAATCGGGATCGTCGAAGGGCTCGGAAACAAGCGTTGCCAGCATCAGCGATTTGGGATGCGGAACGGGATCGCGCTCGACGGCTGCGCGCCGCCGCGGCGACGCGGCTTGGCGCGCGCTCGGCTTCGACTGCCAGGTTCGGGCGCGTGGATCGTTCGCTACGTCGTCGAGCGTCTTTCCGCTTTTCACCGACTCGGGATGCTTGGCGGGATCGTACTTCGGATCGGAGTGCTCGTCACGATCTTTGATGAGCAGCCACGGATCGCCCGATTCATCGTCGCGCGGCTTGATCTTTACGAGTGTAAACTCGCCGTTGAGCTTCTTCCCATGCAAGATGAACTTTATCTTGCCGCTCGCGATCTCGTCGGCGGGATCGTCGCCCTCGGCGAGCGAGTAGGTTCCACGATCCCAGACGATCACACTTCCGGCGCCGTATTGCCCTTTCGGAATGTTTCCTTCGAAATCGCGGTAATCGAGCGGATGGTCTTCGACGTGCATCGCGAGCCGCCGGTCGCCGACGACGAGCGTCGGACCTCTCGGAACGGCCCACGACGCCAGCACACCGTCAGCCTCCAATCGAAAGTCGTAGTGCAGGCGCGTCGCACGATGCATCTGCACGACGAAACGCAGCTTTCTGGTTCGCTGCGCGGTTTTTTGCTTGCGACCGCTCGGCTCCGGCGTTTGACCGAAGTCACGTTTCTTCCGGTAGGTCTCGAGCGAACCTGGGCGCGTCGAATTCGTACGGGACGCCATCGCGCTGGCTTTCGACGCGTTGCCGCGCTACTCTTTAGGGAACCTCGGAAGAAGTCCATGTACCAATCGTTAGTATCGCAAAGCGGTCAGATGCCAGGAGAAGGCGAGGAGGCATACTTGAGAAAGTCCGTGACCGAGACATCGACAACGCAGATGACGGCTTTGCGGTTAAACCCTTCGGGCAGCGGCAGTTTCGCGGCATCTCTTTCTTGCGCCCTCGGTCACCCTTCGACGTCGCTCAGGGTAAACTTCGGGCTCCACTATGCTCCCTCGGACGCGCCTCGATCTGCGGCGAAGCTGCCACTGCGATCGGTGCAGCGACTTCTTCAGAGGTTCCCTGAAGTGTGATCTGGAGTCTCATTGGATTGGCAGCCGCATTGCTGGTTGGTGCGGCCGCGTGGCGGCGCAGTCGTTCCCCCGGCGGCTTCTACGATCGCGAAACGTACGCAATGAACCCCATCGCCCACAAGCGGTTCGCGCTGGTGAGCCTTGGCTTTGCGCTCCTCTTCACGGCGACGTATGCCTTTCGTCTCGAGTCGGAAGGCATCGCCGCACTTGCGCTGTATGCGTTGATCGCCGTCTTCTACGCAACGTCTTTCCTGCAAGGAGCCCCCGATGAATGAGTTCCGTTTCTCGCCGCGACCGAATCGAGCCGGTGAGATCGCATGGATGCCATGGGGTGCGCAAGCGTTCGAGCGCGCCAAATCCGAAGACAAACCTATCCTCCTCTCGATATCGGCGGTTTGGTGCCACTGGTGCCACGTAATGGACGAAACTTCGTACTCCGACCAGGGCGTGATCGAAGCGATAAATCGCAGCTTCGTTCCGATACGCGTCGACAACGATCGGCGCCCGGACGTCAACGCGCGCTACAACATGGGCGGTTGGCCGACGACTGCCTTTCTGGCGCCTGACGGTACGACGCTCACCGGCGCAACGTATCTGCCGCCGCAGCAGTTCCGCCGCGCGCTCGACGAAATCGCGCGCTTCTATGCCGATCGAAAGGACGAGATCGCGCAACACGTCGCCGAACTGGAGACGCGCGCGCTCGAGCGCGCGCCGCACTCGAGCGCCGATCTGACCGACGCCCCAATCGTCGAGCTCACCGGCGAACTCGAAAACGCCTTCGACGAAGAGTTCGGCGGCTTCGGCGACTCGCCGAAGTTTCCGCAGCCGCAAGCTCTCGAGTTCCTGCTTTCGGAGTGGCGTCTCTCGGGGCGGCAGCATCTCTATGCGATGGTGGCAAAGACGATGCTCTCGATGGCGCGAGGAGGTACGTACGATCACGTCGAGGGCGGTTTCTTCAGGTATTCGACGACCCGCGATTGGAGCGTACCGCATTTTGAAAAGATGGCGGAGGATCACGCGGGACTGCTGCGCGTTCTCTCCGAGCTGGTACTTTACGCGCCCACCAACGAGTTTCGCGAAACGTTGGTTTCGACGACGAACTACGTGCGCCGCGTTTTACGCGATCCACGGACTGGATTCTTTGCCGGAAGTCAAGACGCCGACGAAGCCTACTACGAGCTGCCGCTCGAGGAACGGCACAAACGCGAGGCTCCATATGTCGACCGCACCTCGTACACGAATTGGACCAGCGCGCTCGCGGGTTCGCAGTGCCTCGCGGCGCGCGCGCTCGACGACGACGCGTTGCTCAACGAAGCGCTGCAGTCACTCGATAACCTCGCGGAGCGACTCGTCGGCGGGAACGGGCTGCTCTTTCACGTGATCGCGCCTGGTGACGCACCCACGGTGAGCGGCCTCTTCGCCGATCATGTCGCGTACGCCCGGGCGTTGCTCGACGCGCATGAAATTTCGGGCGAAACGCGTTTCCTCTCGCGAGCGCAAGAGATTGTCAATACGGTCATCGCGAACTTCGAATCGCCCGACGGCGGGTTCTACGATCGGCTGCGCGGCGAGGATTTTGGACGGCTCGCCGTCGCCGATCGCCCAATCATCGATAACAGCCTCTTCGCGGAGGTACTGCTGCGCACGTCGGGGTTAACCGGGGATTTTCGCTATCGCGAACGCGCCGAATCGGTTCTGCGGGTGTATTCGCGGAGCACGCGCGGCGCCGGAGCCTTCGCGGCAACGTACGCTCGCGCGCTGCGCCGGTATCTTTGCCCGGAGCTCTCGGTTCGCATCGTCGGCGATCCGGCCTCGACGGATGCCTTTCGGGAAGCGGCGCTGCGCCTTCCGACACCCTTTGCGGCGATTCGAACGCTCTCGCCCGGAGCCGCGGCACGGCTCGAAATGCCGGCCGAGCAGCCGGCTGCATACGTATGCGTTACCGGAGCCTGCGGCGCTCCGGTTCGCGATGCGGGTGGGCTGCGCGCTGCCTACGATGCGCTCGTTGCGTGAGCTCGTTCCTCCCACTTTTCGACGTTCACCCCAATAACGAGAAGCCATAGAGTGAGCGAGATCTCGCCGATGCTATCGAGCAGCAGCATCGAAGGATTCAAGACGCTTCCAACTGCCGGCGCCACAAAAAGCGCAAAGCTATTGGTCAGGAAAGCCAAGCCTGCAAGCGCTACGAGAACGCCCAGGGTTCGAGGCAAGAAGCCCGACCTAAAGATGAGATAGCCGAGTATGGCTTCATAGAATCCAAAAAACACGAGGCAGATCCAGTAGCCCCGGGCATGCAGCTTGAGAGAGAGCAGCGCGAGAGCCTGCAGTTGGGCGGCGTTAAACGGGCTGAGGTAGGCATCTTTTAAAAGGAGCAGCGGCGCGAGATGACCGAGGGCCGCAATCGCGCCAACCGCTATGCCCACCAGGCTAAAGAACGCTGCGAGCAGCGAAATGCGTCTGCTCACCGGCCTGAGCAACTCGTAGAGCAGTACCGTCACGACGAGATAGGCGGCTCCTCCGACGATGTCGGCGGCGAAACCTAAGCGATAGAGACTCTCCGACGCCAGAATATTGCGAGCCGTGGCGGCGGCGTCGTTTGTTACGATCACGTTTCCGCGAACCAGCACCTCGGCGAAGAGTCCCGTGATCACGGTGGTCAAGTAAAAGGCGCCCGCCGCGCGCGCCATGACGCGAGGGGAGGTCTCTGTGATTCGGTCCGCCATACTCCCGCTACGGCGCCGCCGGCTCGGTTGTTTCGGCGGCCTGGGTCAGGTACGCACGAAGCTGAGCCAGTACCAGCAGCCCCAAAGACCCGCCGCGCACGAGTATGCAATCAGGACGTATCCCCAGCGCGGAAAGCGGTCGCGCACCGCCAGCATCATCAGCGCGACGAGAAAGGGCTGGAAGTCGAGCGCATGGCGCATCCCGAACTGTGCGAAGCCGTTCACGTAATACAGGAAGTTGGGAACGGCGGCCAGCAGCGCCGCGACCCAGAGCGCGACGACCCATCGAATCGGCGAGCGTGCCAAAAACGCGAGCACTAATGCCGGCGACGTCCACGTAATCGCGACGCCGGAGTACTCCGGGCGCAACCACGGGAAGCTCGCAAGCCGCGTGGGCTGCTGTACGAAGAAGGACCAGAGCTCGTAGGGCAGATAGCTAAGACGAAACGGCGATCCCGTCGGCATGCCGGCCTGATCTTGATGATACCAAGTCGTATAGCCGATGTCGCTCCACGTTCCCCAGCGCACAAAGTTGTAGAGCATCCAAAGCACGCCGACGCCTCCCAAAACCACCGCGAAGGAAACGAGCGGCTGGGTCGTCGTGCGCCATTCGCCCTTCGGCTTCGCGCCCCGCGCCTCGCAGCGCTCGTTCGGGACGCTTCGCTCAGGATGACCGGTGAGGAGATACGCGTAGGCGGGGAGTGCGGCGATCATCGAGAAGCGCGATTCGAAAGCACAGGCTGCAAACAGGGCGACGAGCCAGCCGCGCCGCTTGCCGGCGAGCTCGACGAGCGCGAGCATCGTGAAGCAGACGGCGCAGACATGCGCGATGAACCAGACGTCGCCGAGTGCCGCGCACCACAGCAGATCGGTTCCGGCCAATAGAAACGCGCAGATCCACGCGTTCGCCGAGCTGCGCAAACCAAATCGCTCGCCCAGCTCCCACGCGGCTCCAACCGCGACTCCGGCAAGAACGACCGCAAGCGCGGTCTGATTCGTCTGGGCTCCGAAAATCGCGACGAACGGCAGCAACAGGAACGCGGGTAGCGGCGCCTCGATGACGTAGTAGCGGCCGCCGTAGTGGAGTGCGTCAATGTACGGCCCCGGCCAATCGATCCAGGTGCGCCCGTGCAAGAGCGCTTGAGCGAGCAGAACGAAGTTGTTATATGGTGTCGGGCGAAGGTGCGAGAGCAGCGCCGCGACGGCGACTGCGACGAGCGCTGCGGCGTACGCAGGTCGCAAGCGCGTCACTACGGCGAAGACGTTGCGTGCGCAAGCGGCTCAGGCGGTTGGAAGGTCGAGGGCGGCAAGCTCACCGGAAACCGGTAATCGCTCCAGGCAATCCGCTCGCGCGCCGGTTTTCCTTTTATGCGCGCCTCGGCCACGGCCGTCACCGGCATCCAGTACTTTCCGTATGGCCCGAAGTCGATCTCGCCGCTTCCCTCGGCGTAGGCGCCGCTGCTGCGAAAGTGCACGTTCCGGGGAAGAAAGTTCGCACCGTCGATCGTCAGACGATCGATCGACGCGCCGGCTGGGTGGCTTAACGGCGTCGCTTCATAGATGTAATCGAGATGGCGGCCGTCCTTCGCCGTTCCGAGAAAGAGCAACTCGTACGCATCGGGCCGCGGAGCGAAACGCGCAACCGTATACGGATCCTCGCGATGCGAAAACCGCACGATTTTTCGGTGGACCGCATTTCCGTCAACCGAGAGCGTCTCGTCGCGCACGTTGGTGCCGCTGCGGTAGATCCGGTGCCGTTGCTCGATATTGGTCGGGCCGGCCTGCGAGACCGTATAGGAGTAGACGACGACTTTGGGCGGCGCCACGGCCGCGACCGCGGCGGCGTATCGCTGCAAGACGTACTGTGAGTCGAGCACCGCCGGGCTCGCACCCAGCAGCGCGCAGAATGCGAGCGGGATCAGCGCGGCGCGCAGGGTCATATCAAGACCGCGTCACGAATGGCGCCGATCGCCGCCTCGGCGCCGCCGGCCTCGGAGCCGCCGCCTTGGGCTTGAGTTGCCTGACCGCCGCCCTTACCGCCGACGAGCGGCGCGGCGAGCTTCACGAGATTACCTGCGTGCACCCCGGCCTTGACGAGATCGTCGCTTGCGCTGACCAAGATGCTCACGCTCCCGTTGTCAATGCCGGCAAGCGCAACGACGCCGCTTTGCAGGCGGCTACGAATGGCGTTGCCGAGATGTCGCAGCGATTCGACATTGGCTTCGTGCACGACCGCACCGACGAAGGCCCGGTCGCCCTGCCGCTCGGCACGCTCGACGTACGTTTGAGCGTCGCTCGCGGCGATTCGTGCGCGCAGCTGCCCGAGCGCCGTCTGCAAATCCTTGACCTCACGCTGCATCCGCTCGACGCGCTCGCGCAACTCGTCGGGCGTAGTCGCCAACGCCGACGTGAGCGATCCGATCAGATCACGCTGCTTGCCGACGTACTCTTCGGCTGCCTCGGAAACACACGATTCGATGCGGCGAATTCCGCTACCGATCGAAAACTCCGAAAGAATGACGAACATCCCAAGTTCCCCGGTCGAGTGCGAGTGCGTTCCACCGCAGAACTCGATCGACGGACCGGCCTGCACGACGCGGATCGTCTCGCCGTAGTTCTCGCCGGCCATCCAGATCGCGCCGGTCCTCTTGGCCTCTTCGAGCGGTAAGACGCGCGTGACCAGATGCGCGTCGTCGCGAATCATCTCGTTGACGCGATGCGCGACGGAGCGCTGCTCTTCGCCGCTCAGCGCGCCGCCGGGCCAGCGAAAGTCGAAGCGCATTCGATCGATGCCAACCCACGATCCGGCTTGATTGACCTCTTCGCCAAGCACGTCTTTGAGCGCGCGCTGTAACAAATGCGCCGAAGTATGGTGGCGGCGAATCTCACGACGCCAGCGCTCCGAAACGCTCGCACGAACTCGATCGCCGGTTGCGATCTCACCTTCGAGGAGGATGCCATGGTGCGCAATCGCGTCGCCCATGTATTGCGTGTCGCGCACCTCGAAGCGAGCGCCATCGGCAAGCACGATGCCGCGATCGCCGATCTGTCCCCCGCGCTCGGCGTAGAACGGCGTGCGGTCCAAGATCAGCGCGCCTTCCTCACCGGCGCTCAGCGACGGCACCGTCGCGCCCTGCTTTAGAGCGGCGAGAACTCGACCGTCGGTCTCAAGGCCTTCGTCGTATCCGGTGAACTCGCTCGAAATCGCGGGCAAGTCCGCTAATGCGACCACCTCACGTTTGGACGCCGCGTCGCGACGCGCGCGCTGGCGCTGCTCCTCCATGAGACGATCGAACGCAACCGTGTCGACGGAAACGCCTCGCTCGCCGGCGATCTCGCGCGTGAGTTCGAGCGGAAAGCCGTACGTGTCGTGCAGCGCGAAGGCATCCTCGCCCCCGATCGTTCCACCACGACGCTCGACTGCGTCGTCGATGAGACGGTCGAGCATCGCCATGCCGCGTTCCAGCGTTCGGTCGAAGATCCGTTCTTCCCGGCGCAGCGCCGCATCAATCCGCGCCTCGCTGTCGGCGAGTTCCGGATAACCGGGTGCGAGGGAACGTACCACGGCCGGAACGAGGTCCGCGAGAAACCCGTCGGGATATCCGAGCAGCTTGCCATTGCGAATCGCGCGGCGAATCAAGAATCGCAGCACGAAACCGCGCTCAGTGTTTGACGGGTAAACGCCGTCGTTGATCAAAAACGTGGCGGCGCGAATGTGGTCGGCGATGATATTTTGACGGGCCGCTTGCTCTTTCGGGGTCAGCGTCGTATGCCCGATCTTAGGCTGTGCTGCGACCAAGTCGGTGAAGAGGTCGGTCTGATACATCGACGCAACGCCGTTACAGACGGCGAGCATTCGCTCGAGTCCGGCGCCGGTATCGATCGCTTTGCGCGGCAGCTCCTCGAGCTTAGCGTCGGCCGATCGGTTGTACTGTTGAAAGACGACGTTCCATATCTCGACGTACCGATTGCCAAGATTCGGCGCAGTATCGCCGGGACCACTTGCGTATTGCGCGCCGGTATCGTAGAAAATCTCGGTGCACGGCCCGCACGGCCCGGTCGCGCCCATCGTCCAAAAGTTCTCTTCGTCAAACCGCGTGATACGCTCCGGCTCGAGCCCAATTCGATCGATCCAGAGCCGCTCCGCCTCGTCATCACCGTTATGAACCGTGACGTACAAGCGCGACGGATCTAAGCGCAGCACTTCGGTCAGGAACTCCCACGCCCATTCGATCGCTTCGCGCTTGTAGTAATCGCCAAAGCTAAAATTCCCGAGCATCTCAAGGAACGTTCCGTGCCTTCCGGTGCGCCCAACGCTCTCGATGTCGCTCTTCGCGCCGGCCACGCGCAAGCAGCGCTGCACGGTGACGGCCCGCGGGGCCGGCGCCGGCTGCTCGCCGAGAAATACCGGCACGAACTGCTCCATCCCGGCGATCGTGAAGAGCGTCGTCGACATCTCGTGCGGAACCAGACTCGCCGGCGGAAGCAGCTTGTGCTGCTTACCGACGAAAAAGTCAATCCACGCCTGTCTCAGTTCCTGACTCTTCATCTCTTCACTCTACGATCGCGCGGCTCAAGAAACGCCGACATGTTGCGTCAGGGTCGCTCCTCGTTCCACATCCATGTTCCGCTCCTGCTGCACCGCGCTCGCGCCACCTGCTCAGGACAATTATGACATCCCGTCAACGGCGCTCGCGTCGAGCCCCTTCCGCAACACGTCAGGCTTTCTTGAGTCGCGAGCGGCGTCCTATTGCGCAGATTCAGGGGCGCAACGCACCGGGTGAGGGGCGTGTGAAGGGAGGAGCGGAGCCAGGATGGCGGGAGCGACGACGAGGCGAGCAGCTTTTTCGCACGATGCGAAAAAGCGAGCGTCCCCGAACCGGTGCGTTGCGCCCCTGAATCCGGCAGTCCAGCTATTCCGCAAGCACTGCGCGGAGCTTATCCAATGCTTTTGCCTGCAGGCGAGAGACGTGCATCTGCGAGACGTTGAGACGCTTGGCGATCTCGGTCTGGGAGACGGATTCGTAGAAACGCAGGTAGATGATGACGCGCTCGCGTCCGGTCAAAACCTCGAACGCGCGCTGCAGGTTGGCGCGGTCTTCGAGCAGTTCCAAGCCCGCGTCCGAGACGCCGACCGTGTCGGCGAGAGTCTGCGATTTCTTATCGGTCTCGCCGGAAACTTCGCTGTCGAGCGAAAGCAGATTATACGCCTGTCCGAGCTCTTGAGCCTCGAGGATCTCGTCTTCACCGGCTTTTAAGTGCTCGGCGAGCTCGCCGACGGTCGGACTTCGGCCGAGCTCGACCGCGAGCTTATCGTTGGCGCGATTGACCGCAAGATTAAGTTCCTGCAGCCGGCGCGGCACTTTCACGGCCCAGCCTTTGTCGCGAAAATACCGCTTGATCTCACCGACGATCGTCGGCGTCGCGTAGGTCGTGAACTCGACCCCGCGCTCCAGGTCGAACCGATCGATCGCCTTAAGCAATCCGACCGTTCCGACTTGGACGAGATCGTCGAGCGGCTCGCCGCGATTGGCGAATCGCACCGCGAGAAACCGCACGAGATTGAGGTGAACGACGACGAGTTCGTCGCGCAAACCCTCGTATGCATCGTCGGGACGCTCGGGATGATTGGTGTGACGTTTGCGCGCGCGAATGAAGCGCGTAAAAAGTGCGCGAGTGCGGCTCCGCTCGGGGCGTGCTTCGTCCCTTTCGGACACTAGCGAGTCACGAGTAGGGGGCGGTTGCCAGCCTCTTTACCATCAGCAGATCGGTTCCGAGCTGCGGATGAACGTCGTAGCTCACTTCGTCCATCAGGGTGCGGATTAAGAATACTCCCAGGCCCGCGATGCGCGCTTCCTCGAAATTCATACGCTGACGTTCGGTGGCGTCTACGAGGTGGCGTCCGGTGTCGTGCACGCGCACGCGAAGCGAATCCGCGAGCGCCTCGCAGGTGAGCGAAATGAACTCGCCGTGACTCTCGTGCTGGATCACCGCCGTGCAGGCCTCAGCTACGGCGAGCTTGACGTCCTCGATCTCCTCAATCGAGAACCGCAGCCGGTTCGCGACCGTCGCGGCTGCGAGACGCGCAAGCGCGACCCATTCGGGCCGAGCGGGGATGCGCAGCTCGACGAGCTCGGGAAGGTCGTGCTCGACGGCTTGGTTCATACCAAAGCCTTCATCGCGGCGTCTTCGCTGTCGAAGATCCCGAAGATCTTGACGAGTCCCGTGATATCGAAGATCTTCTTAATCTGCGGATTGGTGCATACCAAATTCACCGAGCCGCCATGCTCGCGGACCCGCTTGAGGCCGCCGATCAGGACACCGAGACCCGTCGAATCTATATAGCGTACCTTCTCGAGGTTGATCACCAGGTGATAGACGCCGCGATCGATTAGCGCACCGATCGCATCTTTCACCTTGGGCGACGTATAGACGTCGATTTCACCAGTAAGGTCAACGACGTAACAATCGCCCGGTGCTTCGCGGACGTTCACCTTGATATCCAACAGTTATCCCTCGGCTTTCCGCTGCAGTTCGTCGGCCGTCTCCTGCGCTGCGGCTTGGCCCTCGGCGATCGCGGCGTCGAGGTTTACGCGCGCACTTTCAACGACTTTACGTCCGCGCTCGTAGAGCTCCGAGACGTTCGACTGCCATTGCGAGGTCACGTCGTTGAATTTGCCGCGCAGATCGCCGGTCGCATCCGCTGCGAAGTTGCCGGCCTGGCGCGCCTTTCCGGCGATCTGATCGCGCGCTTCCTCTTGCGCCAGCAGTACCGCAGCGGTGCCCCCGACGACGGCACCGATCAGCAAGCCGACGAAAAACCCACCGCCCCCGCGATTGCCCTTATCCATGCTCAACTACTCCTTATCACTTCGATCTTTTCCACTAACCAGACGTCGCAAACCCGCGGTAACACCACCAACCGTGGCACCAATATTGACGATTGCCGGCACGATCGCACTTTTCGTCAAGTCTGCCGTTTGCGAAACGGAATCGGCGGTACCCTGGACCGACTTTACGAGCTTGTCGACCTGCTCGAGCGTATTAATCACCGGCTCGCGGATCTGGTCGATTTCGTCGACCACCTGCTTCAACGTCGCGCGGAATTGCGTTAGCTCGCGGGCGATCGCCAAGCTCCCGATCAAAACACCGACTCCGATCAAAAGAGCACCGATCCCGCCCAGCACGTCAAGAATCAGAGTGCCGTACTCAGTACCGCTCAAGCTTTTCTCTCCAGCCGCGCGCCGTTCACTTTGAGTCTACCCATTCCCCCTGCCAGTCTCCCGGTTGGCCGACGCACCTCCGCGACAAGGCCCGGCATAACCTGCAAAACGTGCTCGATCTCGGCCGACGTGGTCTCCCTTCCGAGCGAAAACCGAATCGCTCCCTCCTGCCATCGGCGCTCGACGCCCAGAGCGGCTAGGACGTGGCTCGGCTCGAGGCTGCCCGAGGTGCAGGCGCTTCCGGCCGAGGCTGCGATGCCCGCGAGATCGAGCGCGATGAGGAGCGCCGCCGATTCGGCGCCGCCGAAGCTCACGTTGAGGATGCTTGGCAACCGCGGCTCCACTGCGTTGACTCTAACGTCGGGTATGGCTGCCAGGATGCCCGCCTCGAGACGGTCGCGCAGGGCGGCCACGCGCCCGCTTTGATCCGGGCGTTCGAGTTGCGCAAGCTCGAGCGCGCGCGTCATTCCAACGATCCCCGCGAGGTTCTGGGTACCTGGGCGCAGTCCGAACTCTTGGCCCCCGCCGTAGATAATCGGTGCGATCGGGGTCCCACGGCGAATAAAGAGCGCGCCGACCCCTTTGGGACCATGGAACTTGTGCGCCGAGAGCGAGAGCAAGTCAACTCCCAGCTCCCGCACATCGAGTGGGAGCCAGCCCGGAGCTTGCACCGCGTCGGTGTGAAAAAGGATGCCGCGTCCGCGAGCGATCCGAGCCAGCTCGGCGACCGGCTGGACGGTCCCAATCTCGTTGTTGGCATACCCAACGGAGGCGAGGACGGTCCCCGGATGAAGGGCCTCCGAAAAGAGAGCCGCGGCAACCCGCCCGTCTGAGTCGACCGGGATCGCCGTCGTTTCGACGCCTTCTTCGGCGAGACGCTCGAGCGCCGAGAGTACGGAGGCATGCTCGGTTGCTGCCGCAACGACCGCGCTCCCCGCCGGGCCGGCTCGGACAACTCCCAGCAGTGCGAGATTGTTAGCCTCGGTGCCGCTTGAGGTAAAAACGATCTCGCTCCGCAACGCCCCCAAGAGCGACGCAATGCGTTCGCGCGCCGTGTCTAGTGCGGCTCGCGCTCGCCGTCCCTCGGCGTGTAGTGAATTTGGGTTATAATTCGCTGCGCATGTCTCGCGCATCGCGTCCGCGACGTCGGTTCGCAGCGGTGTTGTCGCGGAGTTATCGAGATAAATTCGGTC